>CAYXWE010000006.1:0-19317 GCA_964468145.1 uncultured Pleurocapsa sp. | reverse complement strand
ATTGCTAAAACAATAGTTTTATACAACATTTTGGGGCGTAACTTAGTTGCGCCCCAAAGCTTGTCGGTATTTGAAAAATATCCCAAAAATATAGAGGTGTTGTTAGCCAAACAACACCTCCCAACTAAATATATAGAACTGTTAAGCAATATCTTGATTGAGTCGTAAATTAGGATTCCGCTATGTTACCAAATTAGGTATTGTTAGCTTTTTCCTCTGTGCTTATTATTATAAGCTTTATAAAATATTTATATTTCCTTTTGTCCAATTAAATTTACATTTTTTTACAATACCCCAAATCAAAATAAATTTAATTGAGTTGGTTGGGGATCGATCTCATTCCACGGTAAATTGGGCAAAGCTGCAATTTGCCGATCGATCTGAGAATAAAAATATTTTGCTGTATCGGGCGATCGCACTTCTTGAGGACAATGAACGAAAAAATAAACTTCTTTGCCTTGACTTAACCAATCTCTGAGGGTAATCGCCCACTGTTGTAGATAAGACTGGTTGTATTGGCGATCGGGATGACTGATATAGCGGACAAAAGCAATATCCCCATTGACTTTGGGCTGCAGGGGTACTTGAGGCTTTTTGCGGGGCGATCCTATTTGAGGATCGTTGGGGCAGTTGTAAATAGGGCGAGTATCTAGTAAAACTCTAGCAATGTTGAGTTTTGTTAGTAGTTCATCTAAGTACTTGCTCCATTCAGGCTCAAACCAATCTAAATGTCGTACTTCCAAAGCTAAAGACAAACCAGAACGACTACAGCCTGTAAGAAACTCTGTTAGATCTTCTAAATACTGAAAACTATAACTGGGGGGTAATTGAATAAAAGAAGTTCCCAGGCGATCGCCCAAACCAGACATTCTTTCGAGAAAACTTAAGGCTTCATTGATGCGCGGAGATAATAATCCTTGGTGGGTAATGCTGCGATGGAACTTAGGACAAAACTTAAAACCTGTTGGGGTTTGCCCTACCCATTTCTGAATCGTTTCTGGAGAGGGAATAGCATAAAAAGTTGTGTTTCCTTCTACGGTAGTAAATCGCCTACTGTATAAACTCAAAAAATCTGCGGGCTTACTTTTGGGCGGATAGAAATTACCGACCCATTCTTTATACGACCAAATTGCACAGCCTAAATAAAAGTTTGTCATCCAAATTAAATTTTTATTAGTATTTTAGTACCAAAATACCTCGGAAAATTTCTGATTTATTATGGAACAATTAATCTCTCTCGATGCTGATATTTTACAGTCTTTGCTAGACTGCCCCGAATCAATACTTAATGAAGATATCCTTTGGCAAATTGCTGTAGCTTCTCATCCCGATACACCGCAGAAGGTACTAAAAATCATAGCAAGTGGGGACAATCCAGAAGTTGCCGAATCTGCACAAATGCACCTTAACTACGGAGGAGAGTTAGCAGGAGATATAGCGATCGCATTGGTCTTTATTTTAATAGTCAATTTACCTATAATCCCTAAATTGAATGAATTAAATGCAATAAATAATGCCAGATAAAGGAAGAGTATATTTAGTTGGTGCGGGAGTTGGCAAAGAAGAATATTTAACCGTCAAGGGAAAACAATTAATTAATGTTGCTGAAGTATTAATTTACGATGCTTTGGTAGATGAAGAGTTAATAACTCTGGCATCCCCAGACTGTCTGCAACTCTGCGTCGGTAAGCGGGGAGGAAAAGCCAGTACGCCCCAAGAAAAAATAAATCAATTGTTAGTCGCCTATTGTCTCCAAGGAAAACAGGTAGTGAGGTTAAAAAGTGGCGATCCCTTTATTTTCGGCAGGGCGAATGAAGAGATTGCAGCACTACAAAAGGCTAACTGCAATTACGAACTCGTTCCTGGTATCTCTTCCGCTTTAGCTGCACCTCTGCTGGCGGGTATTCCTTTGACAGATAAATCTTTGAGTCGCTGTTTTACCGTGTTAACGGGGCATCAACCAGAACAATTAAACTGGTCGGCACTGGCAAAGATCGATACTCTAGTTATTTTAATGGGGGGACGCTCGTTAAAAACAATAATAGAGAATTTAATCCAGCATCAGCGATCGCCTGACGAAGCGATCGCAATTATTCGTAACTGTGGCAGAATCGAGCGAGAAATTTTTCAGGGTACTTTAACCGATATAGTAGAAAAAACTGCAGGAATTGCTCTTTCTCCTGCCATTATCGTCATTGGTAAAGTCGTGCAACTAAGTCCAGACCTAGACCCTACTACTAAACCACTAGCTAACAAGACTATTTTAGTCACCCGTGCAGAGTCTCAGTCGAGCAAATTCACTGCCTTGCTACAACAAGAGGGGGCAAGGGTAGTGGAGATGCCAGCCCTAGCCATTACGCCCCCTTCTAGCTGGGCTAATTTAGACCGAGCGATCGCCGAAATTAATACCTACAGCTGGTTAATTTTAACTTCTGCTAACGGAGTAAATTACTTTTGCGATCGCCTAAATACCCTCGGTTATGACGGGCGGGCATTGGGGGGAATAAAAATAGCAGTCGTCGGGCGCAAAACAGCCGATGCGCTGCAGAGTAGGCAGTTAAATCCTGACTTTATTCCTCCCGATTATGTGGCAGATTCCTTGGTAATTAATTTCCCTGAAAATTTGGCAGGAAAAAAGATTTTGTTTCCCCGCGTCGAAACTGGTGGTAGGCAAGTATTAATCAAAGAATTATCGAATAAAGGTGCAGAAGTAGTTGAAGTTTCAGCCTATCAGTCTCAATGCCCCCAAAAGATCGATCCTCAAGCTTGGGAAGCACTACAAAAGCAGCAAATTGACGTGCTAACATTTGCTAGTTCTAAAACCGTCAAAAACTTCTATACATTATTACAGCAGCAGATATCTACAGACGAGATAGATTCTTTATTACAAAACCTTTGCATTGCCTCTATTGGTCCCCAAACATCCAAAACTTGCCGAGAATTACTGGGCAGATTCGATCTAGAAGCAGAGGAATACACCTTAGAAGGATTGACTGAGGCGATCGTTAATAGCCACTGAAGATATAATTTTAGGCAGACAAACAAAATAGGAGCAACAATTGTGGGTAGAAAAGCAAAGCTCAAAAAAATGCGATCGCAAGGGAAAATTGAAACAAAAGCTGCTAAAAAATACGATTCGACTCAGTTTGTCGAGCAGTTTGAAAGAATGGGATATCAACAAAAGATAGATCCCAAACTACAACCAAAAACCAACCGTGGCAATATCTCCCCCGAAATTCCTCAAGATAAAATAGAGCCACAGTTATAGATAATTAGCTCAAGAATTAAATCAAAATGTTGTGAATTGCCTTTCGGCTCAATTCCCAACTAGAAATAGGCAACACAATGGGCCAAAAGAATGGTGTGATTATTAAAAATGCCCAAGAAACAAGATGATTATTGGGCGTACTTTCATCTTGTAAAAAAAGCATTAGCCAATAAAGAAAAACCATAATACATATTGTCCAATACCAAGTAGCAATATTTGCAGACATGAGATTAATTGATTGAATAATAAAAATCTTGGCTGCTATTATTGTTTATTTATCAGAAATCGTCAGCGTTGAAAATACTTAGTTCCTTAATAATCTCAGGTATCATTTATTTGTTATTTTTTGTCATTTATTATTAGTCATTTGTTAAAAACTTATGACGGCTCAGGACTTATGCCCATAGGTCTATTAAACATAAAGATATAAGAGCAGATCCAATTCGTGCGATCCCATCGGAAGTATTACATTTTTCAGATTTGAGAGGTACGCCTAAAAAATAGAAAAATCTGCCAAGACTTCATTCTCAAATCCATTAGCACTACTATCAGAAAATATTTTTGACTCTATTTTTGATTCATTGTTGCTATTCTCGTTCAAAGAGCCAGGCTCCAAATAAAATAAATCGCCACCATTTCCCGATAGTCCAATAGTTTTAAAATCACCCAGGGTAGAAACAACTAACCGACCATTATCTAAAACCGAGATGCCTTTGATATCTTCATTACGACCGTTGTCTAGCTGAAAATCAGAACCATTTACATACATCGAAAAACTGCCTCTAGTATGTTCGCCCAAACTCCAGGGAGAAAAAGCCAGTATATCCTCATCTTTGCCAGTCAATCCTTTAATTTCATAAGCTCCATTGGTACTTAGCAAAATATCGCCATTAGGAGCGATCGAAACTGCATCAATATCTTCAGAGTTGGCATTTAATCCGACATCCGAACCATCAAAATACTTCTCAAATGTTCCCTCGGTGCGATCGCCTGTAGCAGTAGGAATAAAGCGCAAGATATCTGCATCGTCTACTAGTCCGATACCTCCTACATAACCATCTTGATTTAAACTGAGCAAAACACTACCATCATCATTGACGTGAACTCCGTCAATATCGTTATCTGCCAAACCTAAATCCGAACCATCTATATATTGCGACCAAGTTCCAGTGCTGGCACTGTAGGCAATAATGTCCTCATCTTCAAACCTCTGTCCATCCAGTTCTATAGAGTCCCGTACCGTCGCAAAAATTGTCTTGTCAATTGCAAATTCATAAACTTTACCGTCGCTTTGGTTAAGATTGATACTTTCGTCTATACCGCGATCTGCAATATAAAAACTTTTATTGGAGGGATCGTTACTAGTTGGTGCGATCGTCACCCCTGCAGGTTGGACTGGTTTTACTAGACCGATATCAATTACTTGGACTAGATCGCCCTTTACTGATACCTCGAAGAGTTCTTGGGTAGGTTCGCCCACGATAAATAAATTTCCACTCTCAGGATGAACTCCAATCCCCTCAGGATCGGATAATCCGAAGATCGCAGTACTAAAACTATTGATTAGATTACCTTTAGTATCTACCTCATAAATTTGGTTGCTAGAGCCATCTGCAATAAATAGCGTCTTGAGAGCGGGATGAAATGCCACATCTTCAGGGTCGTCGCTATTAAAAGTTCTGGTCAAAAATTGGTTAATAAGACTATCATCTGACGTGCCAAAAAAACCGTCTTCTCCAGCCGTTACTTGATAAATTTTCCTCGTCGCATCATCAGATACAAATAAGGTTTCATTGGCGAGATCGTAGCTCAAACCAGTTGGTTCGGCAGAAAAGGTTAGAGTACTACCAGAATTTACCACATTGCCATCAAAGTCAACCGTATTCAGATTTACTCCTGCAAATAGAGGAGTCTCTTCTACTTCCGAATCGGAAATTAATAAACGATTACTATCATCCAAAAAGACTATTCCTGAAGCGTCTGGACTCGAAAAGGGAAATAAAAATGTATTAATTGTTTGGATCAGTCTAAGAGGCATTATTATAAATATGCTTGTAAGAAATCGACTATTAAATTAATTTAATTGAAAGGTTATTTTAAGTTTCAAAACAATTTAAGATCGATCGTTAAATACAAGGCTTTAGTTTAGGTTGTGCTGATAAAAAACTCGAAAAATTCTTTATCTTTATAAGCTTACATCGGTAACGTAGCAAAAAAAAATCCCTCTTATTTATAGGAGGGATAGATAAAATTTCGAGTTGAACTCTTCATAATATAAATTTTAAGAATCGCTCAATTTGGATTATTTAAACCAAGGAAAAATCCGCAATTACTTGATTGCCAAATCCATTACCCAAGTTATCAGAGAAAATACTGTAGCTACCAGCAGTATTGTTGCCCAGAGAGGTAGGGTCAAAAGAGATTAAATCTCCACCGCTACCATTAAGTCCGCCAGCAGCATAAGCACCAGGAGTAGATAGAATAACATCACCATTACCTAGTACGGAGACTCCTTTAACATCTTCGCTGCTATTATTTAGACCCACATCAGAACCATCAAGATAAAGAGAAAATGTACCAGAAGTATTGCCACCCAAGCTATTAGGACTAAAGGCTAAAATATCTTCGTCATTACCACTGATTCCATTGACGTTGAAAGAACCATTGGTACTGATCAATATATCTCCATTGCGATCGATCGAAACGGCATCGATATCTTCTCCATTTGTAGTCAAACCGACATCAGAACCATCAAAATATCTTTGAAAAGTACCTGCGGTATTGCGACCTATAGAACTAGGAACAAAGCGGACAATATCGCTATCATCGACACGACCTAATCCATCAAGATTAAAGTCTTGATTGAAGCTGAGTAAGAAACTACCGTCATTATTGCGGTGAACCGCATCAACATCTCTGTTTCCTAAGCCCAAATCAGAAAGATCGAGAAAGGGAAACCATCTACCAGTGCGAGCATCATAAGCAATAATATCTTCATCTGCAAAGGTATTGCCATTGAGTCTAACGGTATCTCTAGTAGTAGCAAAGATCGTCGCACCTAGAGCAAATTCGTATAGTTTACCATCATTTTCATTAATGTTTACGCTTTCATCGATACCGCGATCGACTACATAAAGACTAGTCTGGTTAGGATTACCATTGCTTCTAGGTGCAATTTCTACCCCCGCAGGCTGTACGGGATTAGCATTACCAATAAATATTTTCTGAACCAGATCGCCATCAGTGGTAGTTTCAAAAACAAAATTGGTAGGTTCTCCCACCATAAATAAATTACCGCTGCGGTCGTTGATTCCTACCCCTTCAGGATCGAATAGTCCGAAACTGGCAGTGCTAAAACTACTCACCAGATTGCCACCAAGATTGACTTCATAAACAACACTGTCAAATCCATCAGCAATAAATAAGGTATTCGAGCCAGAATGATAGGCAAGATCTTCGGGATCGTCACTGCCAAAAGGTCTAGTGGGAAAACGATTAACTAAAATATCATCGTTTGTACCAAAAACATTATCATTTCCAGGAGAAATTCCAGTGACTCTTCTAGCAGCATCGTCGGAAATAAACAATGTATTAGTAGCAGCTCTGTATGCCAAGCCTGTAGGTTCTGTAGAAAAATCTAAAACATCACCAATATTGGTTGTGTTACCGTTAAGACTTACTGTAAAAAGATTATTTCCTTCAAAAATCGGAGTTTCATTAACCTCAGAATCGGAAATTAATAGTCGATTAATATTACTTAGATATACAATTCCTGCAGGGTCGGGGCTAGGGGAAGAATAATTAGATGTTCTAGTAGTTCTAACTAATCTAATTGTCATTGTGATAAAGACTCCTATAACTAAAAATAATATATAAAACTCAAATAAATGTAGACAAAAAAATTTTGTTTTGTCTGGTTTTATATTTCGTTATTCAGTTTAAATCCCCCCCCAAAAAAAATCGCAAAAAAAATCAAAAATAAATAATTGTTTCTAAGTTATTTCTTAAATAAAAACTAAAACTAGCAAAAGATTGTAGATCTAGACATATTTAGCTATATTTACGTAAAGTCTTTAAAAAAATCTTAAAACATCAAAAAAAGTCCACTTTCTAGATAACGAGAAAAATACTTTTTTCCTAGAAAGTGGACAATTCGTGCCACAGAATATTTCTTAACTCGAACGAGCGGGTTAAAACCTCGATCCAAATAGCCCGTATTTATAGATAATAGCCTTGATGATTAGTATACTTACTATTGCCTATAGCTCACTCATAGCCAAGCTTTGCCATTGTTTCAGCAAATGCAGGGGCTATTTCTGTTGGTAGAGAAAAATCTTGGTGATTTTGTCTGCTGCTTAAAGTTTGTTCGGCGTAACCATACATTTTTTCGTCTTCTGGTAGTTCGCAAAATTCTAATAACTGTCCCAGGCTTTCTCGCGGTTGAGCAACCAATTCTTCGTATTTTAAGAGGTAAATATTATCGGGGTCTTGCTCGAATAACTTCAAACCTTCTTGCATGGTTAAAATCCATTCTACTGCTGCCATATTAGTATGATCGGTATAATTTTTAATAGTTTCTATATGGTCTTGGAAACCAGGATAACTAGCAGCAACTTGATCTACTAATAAATCCCACTTACGGTTGTTCACTCCCCACCAATCATGGGTATCATCTTCAACATTAGTACCCAAACGTTTTGACCAACCATCAATAGATTGACAAGTATCTCTACCGTTGCGCACTAAAAATACAAATTTAGCATCGGGAAAAATATGCTGGACAAAGGGAATACGAAAGACAAGTTCGGGATATTTATCGACCACTCTAGAAGCCCCAACTGCTTTGAGATACGTCCCAAAAATGCGGTGGGCAGTTTTAGTAGCATAATTAGTTATATCTGCTGCTGTCAAACGATAGCGCGCTTCTCCTTGACTATAGCTACCAATAATATCTTCTTGAGGATAAATCGCGTGCCAAATTGCTTTTGGCTCATTGAGAAAGCCAACCTGCTTGTGCATCGATAAAACAACCCCTAAAATAGTTGTACCGCTCCGTCCCGTCCCCACTACAAAAATGGGTTTATCGATTTTTTTTAGCTGAGGAAACTTTTGAGCGATCGCAAATAATTTAAAAATCAAAGGATTAATCCATTGCCCTTTTGTAGTTAGAGGACGACCTTCAAAAAGTCCGTAGCTAATCAAGCGAGATAAGGTTTTGGAAATACTAGTTTTTATGTATAAACTATCAATTTGGGCAACCATAGAAATAATGAATGATTGAGAAGTAAGAGACGATTAAATTTTTTGTATATTATCACTTCTCTCTTTCCTTATTAAATTGTATCGATCTCTTGAATAAAGGAACTCATTGTGTAGTAATATCTTAAGTTACTCCTCTGTATTTTAAATTGATGAATTCAGACTACTTAAAAAAAACAGCAAAATACGGACATCAATTACTCACCCAGCCTCTAATAAAATGGCGATATTTTTTACCCCTAATTGTTTTATTAAGCATGATTTTTTGGGCTATGGGAATCGAGGAGAGTCAATCTCAACAGTCTCAACTCATGAACCAATCCCAAGATACTACCAAAGCTTATTTGTCTGATTCTGTTCGTTCCCTTGAGCCTGGTTTTTTTGGTACTAATAATAATGCTCTGCGAGTCGATGACTGGTCGAATCCCGATCTGGTTGCAGCGATAGATCGACTCAATCCCAGTAAAATTAGATTTCCAGGAGGTACTGTATCTAATTATTGGGATTGGCAACATGGAGGTTTGATTAGGGCATTTCGCGAACCAGGGAGACCCGATTTTTTTCGTTCCTTTAGTAGACAGGATCGAGCCTATACTGCTAGTACGCTAGGGGAGTTTGCTCGTGGATTAGAATTAACAAATACCGAACCCGTATTTGTTCTCAATATGTCTACTTCGGATCTAGAATCTCAACTAGAAATGTTGCGAGTTGCTCGAGATTTGGGTTTACCAATTAAACATATTGAATTAGGCAACGAACTGTATCTCGATATTTCTGATAATCGAGATGTTTTTCCTCAACCACGAGACTACGCAGATAAATCCAGGATCTGGATTTCAGCAATTAAACAAGAATTTCCTACAGCTAAAATAGGTGTAGTGGGAGTAGTTCCCGATCCCCATAAACCAGCGAGACTTAAAGATTGGAATCAAAGTTTAATCCCCCAAACTTTATCAAAAGCAGATGCAGTAGTGCTGCATATCTATAGCGGTCATGGTTTAGGAGAAAAAGCTCCCAAAATTCCCTCTTACCCTTTCTTTACTCCAAAAGAAACCAGAAAAATTTTGGGTCAACCTTTTATTGAATGGCAAAAAACACGGAGTTCGCCCCAGTTTGCTATTTTGCCAAAGGACAAACAAATCTGGATTACTGAGTACAATTTGTTTGAGAATATTTTTGGTAAAAAAAATAAAGGCAAGCAACCAAAAATAGCAGGTAGTTGGAGTCACGGACTATATGCCGTAACTATGAGTATGTTGTTTTTGTCAGACCCTAGAGTAGAATTTATCTGTAACCATCAATTAGTCGGCTACTTTTACTTTGCTTCAATTTTGCCCCAGGCAGATAGCTTTGTAGATCCAGCCACCAAATTGCCTTTAGCTCAACCTTACGCCTTATCTGCTGCAGGTACTGCTTTAAGTATGTTTGGCGATGCCCTCGACGGTATGGAGCAGGCAGTACAGATCGCTTTTGATAACAATTATCCTGCTATGGGGCTAAAACAATTTCAATATCCTACTCTATATGGCTGGATGTTTGCAAACCACCAACAGAAAAAATCTCTGATTCTCAATTTGTCCGATCGAACTAGAAAAATTGAACTCAGTTCTCTATACAAGAAAAACGCTTACTATGAAACTATTTTTGCCTTGCCACGAGATTTGATTACCCAACCAGACAGTCTAAAACGAATAACCAGAATCAGCAATGGGACAGCTAGTTTGCCTCCCTATTCTGTCACCCAAATATCCAACAACCGATTATAAACAACTAACTGCTCGCAGTTAACTATATTTTTACTTTTACTAGGGATACTTCTAGTAATTCTGATACTAAATAATGATGTCTATTTAACTTGAAAGCTATTTTATCAAAGATTCTTCAGTAAACTATCGACAATTGACAATTAGTTGTTTTTTGGTTTGCTTTCTATCTACAATAAAGCATCATATAGTACGATGACTCCATCGCGTATCTAACCAATGGCGAAGTAAACTCAACCTTATTTTGTAATCAATATAACTAAAAAATGGATAAGTACAACTTGTTTTCCTGGTGGGCTATCCTACCTAAGAAAAACTAGTTTGAGATACTGTGTTATTAAAATTCAAATTGCCAACACTAGAAATAAAGCTTTTTTTTGTCTTGACCAAAAATTCATCTATTTTTAGGAATAAATTTAGAGACTCTGGTAAGATTTTAAATTATTATCTAGATTTAGAAAAAAGTGACCGCCAAACTTGAGTCCCTAAAATATCTTGGCAAGATATACAAAACTTACCAGTACTCTTTTAAATTTGTACCTTTATTTATTAACTAATTAAATATAATATCAGGCATTAAAAGTATGATTCGTATCTTAGTCGTAGACGATCAAAAAGTAGTTCGAGAAAAGCTCCGCTATATGCTAGAACAAGCGGAGGATATCAATGTAGTTGGTATTGCTGCTGACGGCAACATGGCTTTAGAACAAATAGGGGTTCTGCAGCCAGATGTCGTTTTGATAGACATCGAAATGCCTAATTTAGATGGAATTGAGGCGACTAAGCTCATTAGTCGCCTGCATCCAGATATAAGAGTACTAGTTTTAAGTACTTTTGACAGCGAAGAGTACGTAGCTAAATCGCTAGAGGCAGGGGCAAAAGGATACCTATTAAAGAGTCTATCCGAATCAGAATTGCAAAACTCAGTTAGATTTATTTATCAGGGTTACTCTCAGCTCCTCGGACCAGGATTGACCAAACAAATGGCCACAGTTGGTTCTGCTCATACTAGCGCGGTCGCTTCTAACTCGGTCGGCAATCGTAACTTAAAAGGCAACAACTTTAACCCTGGCAGCTTAGATCTAAATCGGCCAAATTTTGTTGACGATTCATCCAATCGTGTAATCACTACTCAACAAAAACCAGGATTCAAAAAAACAACAGCAACATCACAACCAGAATCTAAAAAAGTTAACTGGAAAAAATGGTTGTCTCTTTGGGCATTGGTCAATGCTGGAGTTTGGGCTTTGATGCTTTTTTATCTTAAAAGCAAACCACCGATTTACACTAGTGAATGGTCTTTAATTTTGCCTGGAGAAGCTAATATAGATCTAAATTTACCCCAAGTAGGTAAGGCTAAATTTGGTGTTGATGATTCAGTAGAAGATCTAGATCCAAGAAACAACATTTTGTACTTGGCAAACAGTACCTCGGTACTATCTAGAGCAGCTCAGTTAATTGGGATGTCTATTGATGATTTTGGCGAACCAGAAATCGAAGTAATTGATGATTCTTCAATTATTGCTTTTAATATCGACGGTGAAACTGCAGAAGAAGCTCAAGCCAAAGCATTTGCAATACATCAGTCGATGCTCAAGCAGATCCAATTCTTGAAAAGCGAACAGGCTAACAAACAAACAGAAGATTTTCGCAATCAGATAGAAGCAGAACAAGGCAAATTACAAGATCTACAACAGCGATTAAACCAACGTAAAATTCAGTCCGATCTAATTGCTTCTAACAAAGTCGATAATATTGCAGAAAGAGTGGAAAGTCTACGCCAACAAAGAGACGAAGTAGAAAGAACTTTACAGGAAGCTAATAATTCGGTTCAATCATTGTCTGCCAGTTTAAATATGTCTCCAGAGCAAGCAGATTCAGCGTTGAGCCTTCAGGGAGACGGTTTATTTCAAAGATATTTACAAGAGTATAATGCGGTAGCCTCTAATTTGGTAACCTTACAAGCAAGATTTACTGATAATGCGCCTGCGGTAATCAACGAGCAGGAAAAGCTCGATAAAGTAGCAAATGCTTTGACTAGTCGCGGTGGCTTTGTACTTGGAAAGCCCTTAAATCTTGCTAACTTAGAAAAATTAAATCTTAAAGGCTCTAACGACAGCAAAGATCGCGAGAGTATGGCAAGACAGTTAAGCGCAGCCTACAGAAAACAAAATAATCTCGCTATTAGAAATCAAACTTTAGATAAGCAAATTCAAGAATTAAATTCTCGTTTGCAGTATCTAGCTCAAGAACGATTACCGTTAGAGAACTTAGAGCGAGAAGCTGAATTTGCTCAAGCTGTCTTGACTTCTAAAATAGCTAAATCTGGTATCCAAGGTGATGCTTCTAACTTCCCAGTAGTGCAGTTATTATCAGAGCCAGATTTGCCCGACGAACCTAGTAATTCTAATCTAACAGCTTCTTTGGCTAGTACCGCAGCCTTCTCTTTGTTATCTCTGACAGGACTAATGCTTTTATTGGGCGATCGCAAAAGTACCTGGCAAGATGACTATCTAGATCCATCATCAGAAGAAGTCAATCAAAATTTGTTAGAAGACTAAAGAATTTAAATCAAAATGAAATAGCATTCAAAGTAGGGTAATAAGATGTAGGTCTTGTTACCCTACTCTTTTTTATTTTATGAATTAAACTTTAAATTTTGATTAATTATCAAATAATATTGCCTTAATAATTTAAGTCCAATCCTGCTGCTCTCCCGTGGGCGTACGCCGATAAACCAGACCCCCTGCATGAATGGCACGAGTCTTAACATATAGTTGTTCTTCGGTTAGCTCCCAACTATCTAAAACTACCTGTAAATCCCGTTGGATATCTCTTGCTCCAGGAAAATCTCGATAACGAATAATCAATCTAGCCAGTTCCACCAAATCGCGATCGCAATATAGAGGAGATTGAACCTTTAATAAGTCATCTACGGTAGTTCGATCTTTTTTGTTTTGGGGATGTTTTTGATCTGCGTTGGATTGACTCATTTATCTCTAAATTTCAAGCTTATTTTCGACGTTTGCTAGCAATCAATAGAGGTAAAGGTCGAGCAGATGAGCCAGGAGGTAAAAGATATTGAGCTTGTTTGTTTAGTGAAGATACTCTAGTAGGTTTTTCTTCGCCCTGTCGCCAGCGCATAATAATTCCCAGCAGAGCAATAAACAAGCCAATCGATAACAAACTACCACTACCGCCAAATCCACCAATTAGGGCATCAGTTGCTCCCAAAAGCAAAATAAAACCCGATACTGGTTCTTGACGATAAACCGCTCTGAAAAATTTGGCGAATAAAGGATTCACTATTTTCTACTGTTATATTTATTGAGATTAAAATTATAAACGATCGAACTAGTAATTTCTTCTATCGATCGCTAAATTCTCCATCAGTAAAAATACTACAAAAACATAAAAAAAGTTTCTATAGTAGTTAAAACTATAAAAACTTCATATTAAATCTATTTAATGTTTAATTGTGGCTGGCAATCAACTAACGAAACATACTGCTAACAGAACTAGCTTCATGAATGCGCCAAATTGCCTCTCCTAACAATCCCGCTACAGATAACACTTTCAATTGCTCGAACTGCTTGGATTGGGGAATAGGCACCGTATTAGTTACAATAATTTCTTTAAAAATTCCGCTAGATAATCGCTCTACCGCAGGATCGGAGAACACAGCATGGGTGGCACAGGCATAAATTTCTTTAGCACCTTCTTCTTGTAATAGCTTGCCTCCTGCGGAGAGGGTGCCTGCAGTATCGATCATATCGTCTACCAGAACAGCAGTTTTGCCTCGAACGTCTCCAATAACATTCATTACTTCTGCTACATTGTGAGCCTGACGACGTTTATCAATAATTGCCAATGGCGCGTCATCGAGTTTTTTCGCAAATGCTCTGGCTCTGGCAACGCCACCAACATCGGGCGACACGACCACCAAATCATCTAAATTCTTAGATGCTAGATAATCCAAAATAGCAGGAGAACCATATACGTGGTCGGTAGGAATATCAAAATAGCCTTGAATTTGCGCTGAATGCAAATCCATTGCCAACACTCTACTAGCTCCTGCTTCGGTCAGCAAATTAGCAACCAGTTTGGCCGTAATTGATTCTCTACCCGCTGTTTTGCGATCGGCTCTAGCATAGCCATAATATGGAATTACGGGAGTGATTTGACGGGCTGATGCTCGGCGACAAGCATCAATCATGATCATCAATTCCATAAGATTATCATTTACTGGATTGCAACAAGGTTGAAGTAGATAGACATCAGCTCCGCGAATTGACTCTTGGATTTGTATGTAAAGTTCTCCGTCAGCGAACCTCTTGCGAATCATCGGGCCTAAATCCATTCCTAGATAGCGTCCTACCTCTTTAGAAAGAGGTACATTAGCAGAACCAGAAAATAATCTGAGTCGATTGGAGTCTGACAAAAAGGGAGTCTGCTCAATCGGCTGAGGCATCAAGGCATTACTATGGCTCACGGTAAACATATTCAACTTATATTCAGGGCAATCATATCATTGCTAGCAAGATAATCGTTCATCAATAATTTCCGATTGAAAATAAAAATGTTTTATATCTTAACTAGCTAAACAAGTCAAGCATAAATTATTTAAAATTAAGCTTTATTTAAGTTTTATAGATGCTTTTGGTACATCTCTATACTAAATCTTTCTGGGTACATTATATTTTTTCAAGTTATTTTTTGCATCGGTACATCCTACTAGGTGCGAACTGACTCCTTCAGGGTATTCTGAAAATGTAGTCATACAGAAAGAACTAAGCTCTCTACAAAACATGAAAACACTATCGATTGCAGGAACAGATACAGATGTTGGTAAAACTTTCGTGACGATCGCTTTGGCAAATTATTGGCAAAACTACCGCTTGAATCGAGATACTAGTAATCAATTTCCTTTAAGTATATTCAAGCTAATCCAAACTGGAACAGGAGATATCGAAATATATAATCGTTTATTTGCAGAAGCGGGTTCAATAGAAATTATTGCACCTTTATGTTTCACTACTCCTGTAGCTCCTCCGATCGCCGCCCAAAAAGAAGGTAAAACTGTTGAGTTAGGAAAAATATGGCAGGCATACTCTCTTGCTCGACAAAAATCTGATTTCATATTGTTAGAAACTCTAGGAGGTTTAGGCTCCCCTGTTACCAGCGAACTAATTGTGGGTAATATTACTGCTGACTGGCGTTTGCCCACAATACTTGTTGTGCCAGTAAAACTGGGCGCGATCGCCAATACGGTGGCTAATGTGGCTTTAGCTCGCAGTCTTAAGATCGATCTCAAAGGAATTATCCTTAACTGTACCCAACCTGGTGCAGAAACGAACATCGAAGATTTGACCCCGCCCGATTTGATTCAATCTCTTACTCAAATACCAATTTTGGGGACGTTGCCCTACATTGAAGATTTGAGCGATACAGATAGGCTAAGTAAAATTGTTGCTGATTGGGACATCGAGCTTATATTACCCAAGCAAGAAGTTGCCTAGAAAAGATCGGATGTAACTCGATACTAAACTAAAAAATGGTTAGATAGAAAGTCAACTCCCATTATAGATGAATCGAATAATTGGATATCATCATTTCAGAATACACCCGCAGCCATGCCAAAACAATTATCGATATCGAACGTTCGATCGCTCCTGCTTCGGTCAGCAAATAGAAACTGCGGTCGGCGATTGCAGTTTTGATATCTATAACCGAGTCTTCGATCGCTTTGGCTTTGGGACTACCTGCAGGACTTTGTTACTGATTCATTATTCGTGACAAGTTAAGGCTGTGTGATGTTTGTCAACTGGTTTTATGAGGTCTAGAATAGGCAATCACAAGTTTGTTTTTCGAGGTCTGAATAAAACTTCAATTGCTTGTTCAGTAGTTTTATATTTCTGCTAGTTCTATGAATATGCAAAATAATTAACTTACGCAGCATTATTTTGTTCAAAAATTTCGTCAATCAACCAGTCCGTAGTGGCTTTAAAGTTATGGACGGGAGTAGGTAATAGGGTGAGATAAAACGAAAGATTCGTATAATAATCTTTCCTAAGCTACAAAATAGATTCTTACCGTGCATGAAAATTCTCCGAATTGCGATCGCGCTTTTATTCCTCGAACTACAGCAGATGGTTCGTATACTTTTTATTCGCAAGAGTTTCAAGAAGCTTTTCATTCTTCTTTTGGGGCAAAACAAGAAGCAGAAGTCAGATATATCAGACCTTGTGGCATTAAAGAACTAGCATCAAATCAATCCACTATTCGTTTATTAGATGTATGCTATGGCTTGGGCTACAACAGTGCATCTGCATTAGAAGCTATTTGGTCGGTCAATCCCGAATGTCAAGTAGAATTAATTGCTTTGGAGATTTCAGCAGACGTTCCCCGCCAGGCGATCTCACACAATCTTTTGCAGCAATGGCAACCTCCCGTAGATCGACTGTTGGCCGAATTCAGTAATAAATCTTTAATTGAAGAGAAATTGCTTAAAGCAGAATTATTATTAGGGGATGCCAGACAAACTATTCAGACGGCGATCGGAAGAAGTTGGCAAGCTGATGCCATTTTTCTAGACCCTTTTTCTCCGCCAAAATGCCCCCAACTGTGGACGGTTGAATTTCTAAATTTAGTGGCAAGCTGTCTTGCTCCTACAGGTAGATTAGCAACTTACTCTTGCTCTGCTGCTGTAAGAACCGCTTTATTAGAAGTTGGTTTAAAAATTAGCTCTATAACTGGAGAAGGTCGTAAATCTCCTGGCACTTTAGCAGCTTTTGAGTATAAAAAAATACCAATGCTGCCTCAAAAGGAACGGGAACATCTGATGACTAGAGCTTCTGTACCCTATCGCGATCGGGATTTATGTTCGTTACCAGAACAAATATTTGCCGAGCGACAACAAGAGCAACAGAGAAGCAATTTAGAATCCACATCTCAGTGGCGCAAACGCTGGCTAAGGTCAAATATATAACCACTCGATCGGCGTAAATCTATTTAAGTACAGTTTTTTTGAAGCAGTTAATCTAAAAAGTTAAAATATAAAGTCCGTATTATGCCCGATATCAAATAAAAAATTAACATTCATAATGATATTAATGGCAATTTAAAAAACTTTGTATCGATTTTGTCGTTTAGCTACGGGATTCGAGCTAGTCTGGAATCAGTAACCAAGATATGTAAATATAAAGCTCTCTACCAAAATAGAAGTTACAAATTACACATCATTAGTTATTTAGCTACTTTGTTAATAAACAATCTTCAATTTTTAAATAAAATAATGAAAGAAGTTGACGAGTACCCTTTGGCGACTATTAGGAATTTTAAGATGGACAACTATTCCAATCTTACAACCGCTAAAATCTCAATCGTTGATGAAAATCCTCTGAGTCGCATGACGGCAGTCGATCTCTTATCATTAGATGGTTATGAAGTACTAGAAGTCGATAGCGAGTCGGTGAGCGTCGATACTTTTAATGAATATCAGCCAGATTTGATATTGCTAGATGCAATGATGCGAAGCGTTGATAGCTTTACACTGTGTCGTCAATTAAAAGAAGACTATCGTACCGCTAATATACCAGTAGTCTTCACTACTTTGACAGACAGCAGAAAACATCGCATCAAGGTGATGGAAGCGGGGGGAGATGACATTTTACTCAAGCCTCTCAACCGAATTGAACTATCTACCAGAGTCAAGTCTTTAATTAACCAAAAACGCCTTAACAATAATTTAGATCGAACCGAACAGGTTTTATTTACCATCGCCAAAGCGGTGGATAGTCGTTCGGAATACAATGGCGGTAGCGTGAGAGTTGCTTCTTTAGTAAAATCTTTTGGCGAATATCTTGGTTTGACTTCTGAAGAAATTGATAGTCTTAGCTTTGCTGCCCATCTACATGATATCGGTACGATCGCCATTCCCGATGCAATAATGCTCAAAGCAGGGGAATTAACCACAGAAGAAAAAGAATTAATCAGACAGCACGTTTTAATTGGCGAAGAAATTTGCCAGCCCTTACGTAATAGAAATGGAGTGTTACCCATTATTCGCAACCATCACGAACGTTGGGATGGTACGGGGTATCCCGATGGTTTATCTGGCTCTGATATTCCTTATTTAGCCCAAATATTCCAAATCATTGATATTTATGATGCCTTAACCAGCGATCGCCCCCATAAAAAAGCCTATCGTCCCACAGAAGCTTTGGCGATTATTATGGATGAAACTAATAAAGGCTGGCGCAATCCAGAGCTTACGGCAGCATTTACTAACTTCATTCGCTCTCAAGAACAGTGAAACAGTTTTTTACTGCACATATCGTAGGAAATCACCGCCCCTAGAGGGGCGCGTGAAAACGTCAATGCAGTAAATTAATTGCGATCTGTGTAGTAACTATTGTAGTAATGATAAGAACTACCAGTAGGATTAACCTGGTTAGCAATAATGCCCAAGACAGGGACATTAGACATTCTGATATTGTCGATATTTTGTTTGAGCAAAGAGCGATCGGTTTTACCAATTCTGACTATCAATACAACACCGTCAGTGCGAGTTGACAAAATTCTGCCATCAGCAAAGCCCAAAATTGGTGGAGTATCATAAATAATCAGATCGTACTTTCTAGTGCTTTTCAGACGCTCCATCAGAGCGTACATTTTTTGGGAAGAAAGTAAGCGAGTAGGATCTGGTGGAATATCTCCTGCTGTAACCACAAATAGATTTTCCCATTGAGGAACTTTAACAATTGCTTCCTCAATATCTAAACCTGTAGCAAGGACGTTACTCAATCCTTCTCCATTTTCAACTCCTACCCAGCGATGAACTTGAGGACGACGCAAATCCGCATCAATCAACAGAACTTTTTGTCCCATTGCAGCAGCAGCTTGAGCTAAGTGGCAAGAGACAGTTGATT
This sequence comes from uncultured Pleurocapsa sp., assembly GCA_964468145.1. GTDB lineage: Bacteria > Cyanobacteriota > Cyanobacteriia > Cyanobacteriales > Xenococcaceae > Waterburya. The sequence continues at coordinate 97 of CAYXWE010000006.1, read as the reverse complement.
TCCCTTCAGAGGGAATAGAAGAACTAATCACAAAAGAGCGGATGGAGGTATCGGAGCCTAACAGCTTGATATTGGTGGTGAGAGAGCGAAATGATTC
>CAYXWE010000005.1:0-19928 GCA_964468145.1 uncultured Pleurocapsa sp. | reverse complement strand
ATAATGACTCGGAACGTTCTGCCAAGGCCGTACTTGCTTTGACCATGCTGCCGAGCGTGGTGGCGTACTGGCACCTCCGTGACCTTTGCTCCTTCAATAAACGCCAGTGCAGGCAGGAATCGGTGTAGCTCGCCGTATAACTTCATATCGGCGACCAGTTCTGCTCTGTAGGCTTTTAGAGAGCAACCATAGTCGCGTATTCTGACGCCTGTCACTTTGCCAATAATAAGGTTGGCAATTTTGGATGGAAGTAATCTGGTTAAGGCTGCATCCTGTCTATTTTTGCGCCAACCACTTACTAAATCGTAGCCTTCATCTAACTTGGCTAGCAGCATGGGAATATCCACAGGATCGTTTTGTAAATCTCCATCCAGGGTGATAATTACTTTTCCCGCAGCGGATTCAAATCCCGCAGCCATAGCTGCAGTTTGTCCGTAGTTGCGCCGTAAAATTACTGCTTTGAGATCGGTGCGAACGCTCGCTAAATCGGTCAATACCCCAGTCGAACCATCTTTTGAACCATCATCGACACAAATTATTTCGTAGTTTAGTTGGGTTGGTGCTACTGCATCGGCGATCGCCTGTACCAGTGTTTCGATGCTCTCTGCTTCATTGTATATAGGCACAACTACAGAAAGATCTAATTGTGGCGATTCTACAACCGAGGTAGGATCGTGATTCTCGATGAATGGATATGGCATGACAGGATGACGCTCGATAGAATTTTACTAAAATACAATGATAGACCTTTGGTTAGTTATTAGTTATTAGTTGTTGGTTGTTGGTTAGTTGCACGCTTCATTATTAATCGCCAATTATCCCTCATCAATCCTCAATCGGTAAGTTAGATTTATCGTCGGTAACAAATGATTGCTGAGTTTGTCCTTGAAGGAGAATAAATGAAATTAATTTTGGCCTGTCTTAAGTCTTTAAGTTTAGCTAGTCTATTGTTTGGGCTGACTCTGGGAAATCTAAATGTCTTAGCTAGAGATCTCAAGCCAAATTTCAAATTAACCGACAATAAATTAGATACCTGCAAACAAGATTTGGCTGCTGGGATTGAAGAGATTATTAACCGCCCGAACCTAAAGCGATCGCGATGGGGGATTGAGGTGCAAACTCTCAATGGCGAAATTTTATATAGTTTGGACGGGGATAAGTTTTTTATTCCTGCTTCAGGTGCCAAACTCCTGACGACCGCAGCAGTATTATCTCAATTAGATGGAAAAGATCGAATAGTTACTCCACTATATGGGGTAGGAAAACCTCCTAACCTCGCTTCTTTACGGCTAAAAGGTCGAGGAGATCCCAGCATATCGACTAAAAGCTTAAAAACTATAGTACATCAGTTGCAGGCTTTAGGAGTTAAAAGAATTGAAAAGTTAATAATTGATGACAGTTATTTTGAGCCACCAGCAATCAATCCGACTTGGGAATGGTTGGACGTGCATAGTTATTTTGCTACTGCGGTTAACAGCACAATCCTCAATCAAAATTCTGTCACCCTAACTTTGCTACCACAACAGTTAGGACAGCCGATTAAGTATCATTGGAGCGATCGGATTGCAGCTAGACAATGGCAGATGGTCAACCACGGGGTAACGGGCATCAAGGATCTTCCTTACAATATTGAGATTGATGGAGATTTGGGCAAACCTGCTTTAACGATACGGGGAGAATTGGCAATTAATGAACCTCCAGATATTTGGGACATGGCGATAGTCGATCCTGCTAATTATTTCTTAGAATCTCTCCGTTTACAGTTAGCCCAAGGTGGTATTGAGGTAACAAAAGGAATTGTCGTTGAAGAAAGTCGAGAATATCCCAAAGAAAGACAACTATTAGAGATTGTTGGGGCATCGGTACAACAGATAATTAACGAAATCAATCAACAGAGTAATAATTTGTATACAGAAGCTATTGCTAAAGTCTTAGAAAAGAGATTTAAAACCAAAACTAGTATTGAAGCAATCGATCGCGGGTTAACTAAACTAGGTATCGGTGACGATGAATATGTTTTAGTGGATGCTTCTGGTTTGTCTCGGCAGAATTTAGTCGCGCCCAAAACCTTAGTGAAAACTCTTAGTTTAATGTCGCGATCGCCCTACGGATTATCTTATCGTCAATCCCTAGCGTTAGCAGGCATTAATGGTACTTTGAAAAACCGCTTTATTAATACTGCAATTGAAGGAAATCTCAGCGGAAAAACAGGAACTTTGACAGGAGTTGGTTCTTTATCGGGTTATTTAACTATGCCCAATCGCTCAACAATTGTTTTTAGTATTGTGGTAAATCACTCGAATCTTGCTAGCAAACAAACTAGACGGGCAATTGATGATGTCGTGGAGGTTTTAAATCACAAAAGTATGTGCTAGAGATCGCTGACTCTGCTGAAATTAAATTGTTTAGTTGGAATATAAAGAAGCAATAAATCAAATATTAAAGCAATGTTTTGTTTGCATAAAAATGTTGTTAACAAATTAAGCAATTAATATGAAAATTCCCACAACTAATCAAAGCTTAAAAACGATCTCCTTGGTTGGTGCAATTGGTGCAAACTTAGCCCTAGTTATTCTTGCTTGCACTATATTCTCTGAGTCTGCTTGGGCAAAAGATAATAAATCCGATCGATACATACCTGAAATAGGTTGGGGTAGTCGCCTCAGCAGCATGGGGCTGGATGAAGATGATAATGTCGGCAAACAATATAAATTTGAATGTCAGGCTGCACCTGAAGATATGATTCATGCTCCTATATGGGGAACAAAAGTTTATACAGTTAATTCAGGAATTTGTAGTACTGCGGTTCATTCTGGTATCATCTCTCCCGAAACAGGTGGAGAAATTACGGTTGAGTTGCTTGAGGGTAGAGATTTTTATACAGGAAGTCAGCATAACGATGTAGTTAGTAAAGATCATCGCACCACCGATCTTAGCTTTACTTTTGTTGGCGAACAAGAAGTTAAAGAAAGACAAATTTACGAGCCTACTGAGGAGAGACGCAAACCCTCAAGAATTGAAGAAATGTTAATGGATGGTTTTCAAAGGGGTATGGAAAGATCGATTGAAAACACGTTCGACAATCTTTTAGATTAGTTATTCATAGTTAAGCGATTTATTCTATCTTGTAAATTGTCAATGAGATTATTTAATAACTGCAGTCGATAGTTAGTAGTTGCATTATCTAGTCTAATAATTGGTGGATCGAAGATAATATATTCACTAGCCACTTTTTCATATTCATTCAAAATATTATTGGCGCGATCGCTAAAATTTTGAAGATATTTTGCTGCTGCATCCGCATAGACTTGAGAAGAGATTTTTGTCGTTCTGGTTTGGTTTTGATTTTCTGGTGATTCTAATTTGGCAGCAACTTTATTGATAACGTAGCTTGCTCCACCAATAATTACTGCACCAGCTTTTTTGCATAGTAAAAAATTCAATTCTGAAGGTATATTGAATTTAGAATTATTGTTTTTATCTATTTCATCAAAAACATATTCGGGAATTTCAATTATCGGTGAGTTGGGAAATTCAATAGTTAGTAAAGGAGGATTAGCACCTGCAAAAAAATCATGTCCTTGTTTAACCCATTTATTAATTGTTTGTTCGTAATTAAGTAAATCTGCTTTGAATTCAGATTCTAACCATAAATCGAACCTAGTCTGCTGCAGGGCGATCGCACTTGCAGCCTGATAGTTGGCTAATAGTTTTGGCAAGTAAAGCCAGCCTCTAAAGTCAGAAATGGTGCGATCTAAATTTTGTCGAATAATTTTTTCTGCTTTTTGCTTAATGGCAATTTGTTGTTCTACTTTATTGCGTTCTTCGGTTATTGTTTGCCTGAGTTGCTGTTGTTTGGCGATCGCTTTATCTAACAATAATCGAGCAATTTTTAAACCACGGGGTAACTTAACTCTTTCTGGTTGGTGCAGACTGACTATATTTTGGAGTGCTGATTCTAAACTCGTTATTCCTGTGGTTTGAGCTTCGGCAGAGTCTCCTTTAATTCTCGCTCTCAGGGCGGGTAGAGCATCAACACAATAGATATTACTAATTCCCGATGGTAAATCCGAGCGAAAACTTTCGGCGACAAAATACAGGCGGTTTCTGACTTCTTGTTGTTCTCTATCTGTTAGCAAGTTCAGAAAATTAACTACAAAAATTACTGTAGTAATCCCGCGATTTTGCAACCAATCTTTTAAATGTTCTCTTTCTTCTAATGTCATTAACTTGCGCGCATCCAAAACATGAATAATCAAATCCGCACTTAATAACTTATCCTTTACTAAATCGTTTTGCGCTTGGCGATCGTTCGTTCCAGGAAGATCGAGAAATTCTATTCCTGTTTCGAGCCATGAATGATTGCAGTATACTTTAACCTCTGCTACCTCTTCTTTCATTCTGCGATCGTCATCTAAAATGGCATACTGCTTTAAAATTTTTGTACCCTGTTCGCGCAGTATATCGCCATTTTTTAGCGTTATTATTGTTTTTAATTCTGTGCCATAACCGATACTTATTGCTGCACCAGTTGTCGGAATCAAATCAATTGGTAAAGCTTTTGTTCCTAATAAAGCATTGAGTAGGGTAGATTTTCCATGATTAAAAGGAGCAAAAACTGCGATACGATATACTGAATCTTCGAGGTAATTACATACAGCGATCGCATCTTGATAAAGCTTGGATGTTGGTTCTAATTCTAAGATACCAATTAAACTGCGAAGCTGAGTAATAAAAGAATCATATTGAGACATTGGGCTATTTTTTCTGAGCTTGTTTGCTGACTACAAGATGACCATAAAAGCCAAAAGAAGCAACTCCCAGAACATCACAAGCAAAATCCGCTAGAGAAAAACTTCTTGTGGGAATAAATATTTGAGAGCATTCTTCTAAGGCAATTATAGTTAATAGAATTCCTAATACTATGGGCGTGGATTTTGATTTTGGATAGGGCAGTATTGGGATTAAACTAATTACTGCCAAATAAGCCAATATTCCCATTAAAAAGAAGTGTCCAATTTTGTCATAATGAGGAATATGGGATACTAACCTGAAAAATGAGGTAGCTAAATTATTATTACGTAAAAATATAAGAACTACTAAAAATGAAGCAAAGCTTAGAAATAAAAAAAGAGAGGAAATTCTGGGATTGATGGTATTTTTCATTAATTTTGTAATATTTAAAATATGCCAATATTTAAAATATGCCAACGTTAGAGGTTGTCCCAGAAGTACAAATTATCACTTCTCAGCCCTCTAAATCCACCTCACTCAATGAGGCGACACAGGTTTGCCTCCCGTGCTTTCCCAAGTTTTCGGGCTGGGGGGCTAAACTAAGATCTTCAATGTGAGACAAAAACTTTGGTCGATATCCTCTTCAATATAGCTAATAATTTTGATTTTTTAAGTGTTTTTATCTATCAATGTTTTTGTTTGCTTTATGAATATCGAATATTTTTTTACCAAAAATATTTTGATTTATCGATCAAGAAAACCAGATAAATAACCCCTGCATTATAGCAATACTTTTATAAATAAAGATCGGGGTTAAAATAGCCATAAAATATGTCAAATAGATAACTAATAACTATTTATAACAGCTACTATAATTTTAAGATATATACATTAATCATGAAAAAAACTGTCTTTATTTCTACCTTTGTTAGTTTACTATTAACTAGTGGATCTATAGGCTCGCCAACGATCGCATTTCAGCCCAAAAATATCTCGGCAAATAATAGTAATTTAATCGCTCAAAACAATGGAGTAAGATTGAATAACTCCAATGGAGAATCCCAAGATAATCAAACCAAAATTATATTTCTATTAGCACTGGTTGCTACGGGTGCGCTGTTTTGGTATTTGTTTCAGTCTCGTCAATCTAGTCAACCTGTTTTGCAGCAAAAACTTGATTCTAACACCGCTTTAATCGATCGCGTCAGCCCGAAACTGCGCCGTGAATTACTTAGGTTAATCAACGATCCTAAAACCGTCAATCGACTGCTGATGGGAATTTATAAAAATAATAGCGATCGCTCTCCTAATTGGTTAGCAGAAAAAGCAATTTACGATCTCAAACGAGGAAGGTAAGTTATAAGAAACAAACAACAAACAACAAACAACAGAATTTACTTCGGGTTATTAATTATTAGTTCTTTTAAACTTGCTTCCATGACATCGGTAGTTTGTCCCGAAACGCTAAATAATAAAGCTTCCCCATAGACTCTTGCTGCACTAGAGTTTAAATCATTAGCTGCACCACTAGAGGCGATTACCGCAGCCATACTGCATCTTTGAGCGAGATTAATTAATTTAGCCCGCAGTTCGAGCCTTTGTTGATAGGGGCTATCTTCAGCAGCTAAAGCGATCGCCCGTTCTTTGCTTCGCGTTGCTTCTTGGTGCAGAGATTGCCAAGATTGGTGAATAAAGTCTAGCTGTTTTTTAGTTGCTAAAGACAATAATATATCCAAGCCTGCATAGGCACATCCGAGAGCATACCAACCGTGATGGAGGATATTAGCACGACTGCTTTGATGAATTGCTCCTGGTGGTTTAATAGCTACTACGGATTTAGCCCCCAGATGCCAATCTGCGATCTCAGCACCAACGGTATTAGTAGAAGAGATCGCCATTAGGGACATAGGTTGACTAATGGCAATTTTTCCCTGAGCTTCCGTTTGGTTTTGCAAGGGCAATATGCCATAAAGTTCTCTACCATCGGGTAAAGTAGCACCGAGAATAAAGCGATCGAAGAAATTATAGCCCGTAATCCAAGGAACTCTTCCCGCGATCGAATAACCCGTAGCAGTGGGTGTAGCCATTACCATTGGTGTTCCCCGACGGCGTAAATGAGAAAAACCTACTCCCATTAAAATCTTGCCCGTTGCCATTTCTGGTAAAAATTTTTGTAGGGATTGATTTTCACTTTTAGCCAGCATATTGGCAGCACTTTGATGTTGAGTCTGCAAAAAAGTCAAAGCACCCGAAATTCTGGCTAACTCTACCTGCATCAGTCGATAATCTAATTCAGTTAAACCCCTCCCGCCTAATTCTAGAGGAACTTTTAACCCTAATAAAGAGCGATCGCCCATTTCTTGTAAAGCTCTTTTTAAAACAGTAGGATTGCGATCTAGTTGGTTAGCTATGGGTGCAATTTCTTCTTTAAGCCAGACAGAGATTGAGTTTAGTTCTTCCGTCATTGCTCGTCCTTGGAGTCGAAATTAATATCCTTGACGTTTCTGGCAATTCTCGATAGTTCGCTTTTTTCATTGAGAGAAATACGAGATGGCGAACCGCTGATAATTCCTTCGTAGTTGCGGAAAGATTCTTTAATAAAGGGAATTTCTGGCGCATCAGAACTGATTACATATTCTCTAATACCTTTATCGTGCCACGATCCGCGCATTTTAAATACATTCATTGCTCTCGACATCTCACCGCGAATTTCAACATACTGCAAGAGAATAATTGTATCGGTAATTGTCGAAATATGAGACTCGGTAATCGAGTTTGCCCCCAAAAACTGATCTGTCGTGTTAGTAAAAAAGCCCGTGATTTCTTCTTGTTTGGCATAGCCCGTCACGCCAATCACAAATTGGCGAAAAGCATTATTGGTTACTCCTCGCGCCAAAGCAGATAAGGAGTCGATCGCAATACGGGAGGGTTTGAAGTCAGTAATCTCTGACTTAATCATTTGTAAATGATCCTCTAATCCTGCTGATTCGGGATAGCAACACAGCAGTTTTAATAAACCCTTGCGCTCCATTTCTTCAAAGTCTACCCCCCAAGAAGAAGCATTACGGGATAGTTGCGCTCGCGATTCTTCGTAGGCAAATAAAACTGCTCTTTCTCCTTGGCGACAACCTTCTTCTAAAAATTTGCTCACCAGCAGAGTTTTTCCCGTACCTGTTGCCCCAGTCGCCAAGATAATCGAATCTTTGAAAAATCCACCGCCACAAAGTTTATCGAGGGTTTGGACTCCAGAAGAACGACGTACATTAGAAGAACGCTGGGTTAGGCGCATTGCTCCTAGGGGGAAAATATTAATCCCATCATTAGTAATGGTAAAGGGATATTCCCCCTTCATGTGAGTTGTTCCCCGTAGCTTTAAAATCTCAATGGTACGACGGCGACGTTCTCCCTCTAAGACGTTGCGAATAATAATTACGTTATCAGAAACAAATTCTTCTACGCCAAACCGAGCAATTTTCCCGTACTCCTCTACTCTTTCCGTGGTCAAAATTGAAGTAACTTCTAGCTGCTTGAGACGAGCCACCAGACGAAAAATTTCTCTTCTAACTACCGAAGCTGCATCATACTGCTGAAATACAGCGGTTACGGAGTCAATGGAGACTAATTTAGCCTTGTACTTGCGAATAGCATATTGAATTCGCTCGATTAATGCTGATAGATCGAAATTTCCTACTACCTCTTGTCCTTCAGGATCGGGAGAGGCATCTAAAATAAACAATTTTCCGCGATTGATTAGATCCTGCAAATCCCAGCCAAAACTATAGGCATTTTCAATAATATCTTTGGGTGATTCTTCAAAGGTAACAAAAATCCCAGGACAATCAAAAAATTCAATACCTAGATAGAGAAACTGAACCGCGAGCAAGGTTTTACCCGTACCCGATGTTCCGCTAACTAAGGTAGTTCTGCCAATAGGCAATCCACCATGAGTGATTTCATCAAATCCTTCAATCATGGTGCGAATTTTACGAACGCCTTTGGTCGATATTGCTGTTTGTTGTGGCTGATTATTAGGATTTGGTTCGTTCATCTAATACTTACGGATGCGGAAAAAAATCGAGTTAGGATTAAATAATTAAATTAAAATTACTTTGTAAGACCATCTCATATCTTACGACATAATTTATGACTGGTGATTTTCTATTTCGCGATCGCGAATTTCTTCATAAAGTAAATCTAAGCCAATTAAAACTTTTTCGCGATCGCTAAGATCGCCAATGATTTTTCTGACAGGAGGAGGAAGTACTTTCGATAGAGTTGGAGTTGCCAAGATTTTATCTTCTTCTGCTAGTTGAGGATTTTTTAAAACATCTATTACTTTTAAGGCATAAACTCCCTGAAAATCTTTTTCTAGAATGTTTCTGAGGGTTTTTAAAGCCCTGACTGAATTGGGCGTGTTTCCTGCTACATACAATTTGAGAACATAAGTTTTCCTGAACTGATCCATAATTTTAAATTATTTGTTTAATTTATTTTTTTATCTGAAGAGACTACAATAAAATTTCGCTATATATTAGGTTGTTTGATAATGTACCAGAAACCACCTATTATTCTACTCTAAACAGTAATTCTAGGGATATATCATCCCCAGGTATAGAACGGCGATATATTTCACATAAATGAGCAGTAATATCAATTAGAGGCAGTCGATAATCTAGCAAAATATCATCATTTCTACCCTCTATCTGTAGCTGGTGGGCAAAATCATCGATTATTTCCATATGACTTTCTAATATTTGTGAAGTAGAAATATCGGCGAAAAAAGCGCGATCTACAAATTCATCTATCAGTTTATTGATTTGCGTATTTTCATTAAAATATTCGAGTAAAATTTTACGATAACTGTTGCTTAATTCCCAATTGAGTTGCTGCTTTTCTTCTGAATTTAAATTGCGGTAGAAATGATTGCTATTTCGTTTATAAAAAACTCCTAGATACCCCAGTCTTTCTTTAATTTTTTCTGTCAAACGACGTTGCTGACTAGTTAAGGATTTCTTGACCCGATCTTTTTGCCTAATTTCGTCTTTGAATTGAGAATTATTTTCTGATTCGGGGGCAAGATTTAAAAATTTGGTAATTGCCAAATTAATATAAGAATTAATCTCCCTAAGTTGAGTAGGATACAATAGCACTTCAGCCTGATGATACGAAACATCGGCGACCGCCATATCTGCTAAAGAATCATTGTTTTTAGTACCTTCTAATGAAGATTCAGCGTTAATGATTACCGTAGGTAGTAGTATTTCTAAACGCCATAGATCTTTTAAAATGGAAGGGGTGTATGTATCGTTTACCAGTAATATACAATCTAAACCTTCTTTATTTGAAGTTACAAAATCAACCAATTCATCGACTAGATGAAAACACTCTATTTTGTATACTTCCTGATTTAAAAGCTTAATTATCGATTGTGTAAACTGTTGTTGAGTAGAAAACAAGCAAAGGTGCAATTTACTCGACACAGAACCTTTTTTAGATTGTATATTTGGGTTTTGGTAGTCTGACATTGATATATGAATTGTACTTTATGCCTGCTAAAATTATTTAACAAATATTTACCCTGTTGTAGTCTTCTACTCAATCAAAGTGAAACAATGTCGCTTGCAGAGTTGAAAAATGATAGATCTAGTTTGGCAACCGTTATTAATTAACGGCTAGGATAATCTTGACTTATATTTAATCGTTGTTAATAAAAGTTAATAGATATTATACCTGTTAGGGAATTTTAATAAAAAACTATCGATCGAGATAGTAATTTTAAGCATTAAAAGTAATAATATGTAAGTTATAGCGTTTTAGATCGTCACTTTAAAACGACAGTATCAAAATCTCGGTCGTAAAGATAATAAGACGCAATCAAAATAATTAATTTTTTAACATTACAGTTTTTCGTCATTGGGCTGCAAAATATTGTTATCATCCGATCTAGTTTGCAGCTTGAGACAACGAATCAAAAATAACCCATGTCAAGTCTTGATTTTACCCTCAACGATTTTGTTACTCCCGTTGCTATTTGTAAAGCAGAAGCAGATTTGGGAAATATTCTTGATATTTTTGCTCAAACTAAGGCTGATATGCTAGCGATGCCATTAAAAAATAATACCTGGGGCATTATTAGCTCTCAAAATATACTGGCATTTTTGGCTGGGAGTTGGCAAAAAAATCCAGTAGCGATCGCTGGCTATCCCAAAAAGTTTTCTGATGCAGAAAGGGAAAGTTTTAGCTTCAAGGCAACTGCTTTTAATAGCTCGATCGAACCTGCGATAGTTTATCTTGGCTCGACCAAACTTACAGATTTTTTTGCCGATCGAGATGATAATTTTTTTTCCACCAGAAGAGACACATATTTAATCGCAGATCCATCGGGAAATATTCAAGGCAAGTTAGACCTGAAAAAATTACTCTGGTATTTAGGATCGAAATTTAATAATTCCAATACTAATTCGTATTTACCTAGGTGGCAAAATGTTTTATTAGATTCCCTAGACTCAATCCCCTTGCCTTTCAAGCTAGAAACTACTAGAGGTAAAGAAGTCTATCGCAGTAAAAGCTGGCAATTAGTCGATCGCAAACCGAATAAGCACCGAGAGCAATCTTCGTCGGATAGATCGATTGCTAACTGGTGGATAAAACAACAGCTAGATTGTCCCCCAGCGGACACATTTAGTGCCAGTCATTCACACACTTACAATTTAGGGGATGAAGCTCGCCAACAACACTGCTGTTTGGACAATCGATATTACCTACAAGATAGACTCGATCTCTTCTCTCAAGCAAGAACTCAAAATTGTTCAAATTCAACAAAATTACAGCAACAAGCGGGCGCAGTCGAACATTACCCAGAATTTTCTGTTGCCAGTAATATAGATGCAAAATTGTCAGCTCATCCAGACAATATTTATTTCCAACAAGGGGCTGAATGGAATTATTTAAGAATACCTATCTCCCCTGATATACAGCAGGTAACTGAAGAAAAAAACAATCGAACAATATATTGGTTAACCTTAGCGATCTCAGCATCCTCAATTAAAAATCGAGAATTTGCCAGTTTAGCTTCGGTCAATGATTCAATGACGGAAGAAAGATTATTAGCAATCATCGCTCACGAACTAAAATCTCCCTTAACAGGGATTGTCGGTTTGTCCAATCTATTAAAAGATCGAACTATCGGCACTTTAAACCAACGTCAAAGACACTATATAGAGTTGATTTATGATGGCGGTCATAAATTGATGAATATTGTCAGCGATTTATTAGAATTGACTAATTTAACCGCAGGCAAAGTTCATTTCAAGCCAGAACCAATCGATTTACAATCTTGGTGCGGGCAACTTTACGAGAGAGTTTTAACTAAGCTAAAATCTACCGACACTTCAGAATTTAAATTAGTTAGTTTATCTCCTAAATTACAGTTAAATATTTCGCCAGGGTTAACTACACTCATCGGCGATCGCTCTTATTTCTCGGCACTAGTATCTCACTTAATTTGGGAGACAATTAAATTTTCTACTTCGATTGATATTTTAAGCATCAATCTCGAAATTTACCGCAGTGAAGATCGCATTATTATGCTCTTGAGCAATAATGCTGAAAACCCTTTATCGCAAAAGGATGGGGCAAAAATAAAATCCAGCCCGAACCAGCCCAATATTAATATAGTCATAGCGAAATATTTAGCAAAAATTATTGGTAGCGAAGTTCAAAGCCTTTACTATGGCGAATATTGTCAATTTACTTTACTAATACCTCAGCCAAATAGTTTTGAGCCTACAGTACCGCCCCAGGCAATACAAACTTCGGAAAATACAGGGCTTGCGTTTACTCCGCCAAAGTTAGATCGAGGCGATCTCGCCAACAAAAACAACTCACCCTGCAATTTTACCGTTCTTTGTTTATATCTCGAATCAGAAGTTACAAATCCCGAACTAGTAGCTAGAGAAGATTTAAACACTAATCTCAAACACTGGGTAGAACAGGATTGGTCGGATTATGATGGACAAAAATTGAATTACCGACATCGGATTATCGAAGCTGACGGTTTGGAACAAGCTCATACTTTGGCTCGTATTTGGCAACTTGATGTCATCGTTTTAGATGGTCATCAAATAGTTGATTGCGATCGCTACTTGCGATCGCTACAACAATCAGAATATTTATCTGCCTTGCCTCTAATTACTTTGGATACCAAAACCACCGAAGCAGCTAATCAAATTGAAGGATTAAATGTATATCCTTGCTTGCTACCCGCAAAACGTCGCAGTATCAAAGATCTGATGCAGGTAATTCAAATTGCCACAGGCAAGGAATCTAACAAATGATCGATAACTGTTAGTATCCATTACCGACAAAAATTTAACCAGTATTGCGCATTCCTGCAGCAATACCGTTAATAGTTAGCATTGCACCCCGCAATAATTCTTCTTTACTAAAGCGGAAATGGAGTGTTTGAGACTTCTCATGTTGGCGCAGACGTTTAATTAGAGCCACCTGTAAAAAGCCCAGGGGAACGATCGTACCGTTACGTAACTGTACGGATCTTTGTAACTCTAGATCTCCATCCAACAATTTCTTTTGACCGTTGATTTTAAGAACCAGTTCTTTAGTTAAATAGTATTCCTGAGATATTTGCCCGAACAGTTTTTGAAAACGTTCTAAATCTTCGGGTTGAGATAGTTCGTTGACATAATGTTCGGCTATTTGTAGATCTACTTTGGCTAAAGTCATTTCTACTTTAGAAATCACAACTCTAAAAAATGGCCACTTAACATAAAAATACTGCAGTAGATCTAAGTTTTTCTTAGGTTCTTGATCGAGAAATCCTTGTAATGCCGAACCAACCCCATACCAGGCTGGTAGCAAAAATCTGCTTTGAGTCCAGCTAAATACCCACGGAATTGCCCGTAAGCTGCTCATGTCTTTCTTTTTGTTTGCTCCACCCTTCCCTGGGCGTTTAGAAGGTCGAGAACCAATCTGTAGTTGGCTAATGACATCTACTGGCGTGACCGAATGGAAGAAATCGACAAAATCTGGCTCTTCATAGATTAAAGCTTTATAAACCGCACGCGATCGCGCGGATAGTTCTTCCATAATCTGATTCCAGGGATCTACTCGATCGAATCCACTACCCAGTAAACTAGATTGAATCACCGCAGTGGTCATTGTCTCGAGGTGATACAAAGCTAACTCTGGTAAAGAATATTTAGATGCTAAAACTTCACCCTGTTCGGTAATTTTAATTCTGCCTTTGATGGTATCTGTAGGCTGTGCCAAAATCGCTGAATATGCAGGGCCTCCACCCCGTCCCACCGAACCACCACGACCGTGGAAAATCCGCAAAGAAATGCCAAATTCTGAAGCTACCTTTTGTAAAGCTCGTTGAGATTTATGAATCTCCCAATTACTGCTCAAAAATCCCGAATCTTTATTGCTATCGGAGTAGCCCAGCATTACTTCCTGTAAGTCTGTTGGTCTTAAAACTCCCAGATTTACTGGAGAAATCGTTTTTTCTCCTTGAGATGTTGCTACGTGTTCGTACCCTCCTGCCAAGGCTGCGCGATAAAGAGGTAGCTCAAACAGTTCTCGCATCACTGCGGGGGCGCGCTTGAGATCTTCGACAGTTTCAAACAGAGGTACTATTCTGACTGTAGTTTGGCAAGTTGCAGGGTCGTATAGTCCCGCCTCTTGAGCGAGTAACAATACTTCTAAAACATCACTGACAAAATTAGTCATGCTAATGATGTAAGTTTGGCAGATGCCCTGTCCAAATTCCTGCTGTAGCAACCGCAGCATTCTAAAGGTTTCGATAGTTTCGCAAGCCGTTGACGAAAAGGGCATTTCTGCAGGAATCAGGGGTCTGCGAGTTTTGAGTTCTTGGATCAACCAAGCAGTCTTTTCTGTCTCGGAAAGTTCGTCATAAGGTTTGGGTAAAACCTGTAAGTAAGCGGTAATTTCGGCGATCGCATCGCTGTGACGAGAAGAGTCCTGACGAAAATCTAATTCAACTAAAGTAAAGCCATACACTTCTGCTTGGCAAATTAAGTTATCTAACTCTCGACAGTGCAAACTAGTAGCAGCCAAACTGTCCTGCATTAGCTTTAATTCGGCAACAAATTCTTCTCCCGAATTGTAAATGTTATCTGTATTAATTTCTGAAATTGCCTGTCTTCCTGCTACCGAAGCCAAGGTTTGATTCCGTTCGGCCGTATTTTTTAATCTCTGGGCAATGTATGCCAGCTTGAGACGATAGGGTTCTTGACGATAGCGAATTGCTAATTCGTCGTAAATTCCTGGCATTTGCTGTTGGTCTTGTTCTAATGAATCGAGTAATTCTTGTCGAACATCACTCCAGTGCAAAGACAGACTCAGCACCTCTCGTAATCGATCGATGGATTGAAGATACTTTTCGATCGCGATACTTCTTTGGTAACAAGCTGTTTCCCAAGTTACCTGGGGGGTTACGAAGGGATTACCATCTCGATCTGAACCCACCCACGAGCCAAAATAACAAAACTTATGGGTAGGAGCAACTAAATTGGGAAAAGATGCGTTTAACGACTGTTTGAGACGGGTCGATAGCTGGGGTAAGACATCAAATAAAACTTCTTGAAAATAGTGTAGAGCATAATCGACTTCATCCAATACCTTCGGTTTAAACTGATGCAATTCGTCCGTACGCCACCAAAGACGAATTTCTTCTGTTAGTCGCTCGGTTGCTTCTTTGGCTTCCCAAGATTCGGATAAACCTATTTCTCGCATTACTTCTTCTGCTACATCTAGCTGTTCGAGAATATAGGAAATACGACGCTGTTTTTTTCTGATCGTATGTCTGACAATTTCGGTAGGATGGGCAGTAAATACGAGCCTAATATCTAATTGCTCGAGTAATCTTTGCAGCATCAGGGGGGGCATATTTATTTCCTTGAGATAAGGAAATAGCCAGTGAAATAAACCTGCATTGTTTTGGCTGGATATACTGGGTTCTATCCAATCTTCCTGTAGTTGTTCTAATTGAGGATTAAGCGCTTTGACTTTTGTTGTAGAAGAACCATTCCCAGAACCATTCCCAGAACCATTTTTTTCTGCTGAAGACCGATTTACATGGGTAACACGCCGAGCTAATTTTTGTTCCCTACTTTCATAATGCTGTTCGACAATGTTGGTTAGCTGAAAATAAAGAGCAAAAGCTCTAGCTGCACCAATTGCATCATCAATACCTAATTTTTCAATTAATTTTGGTACGGTTGACTGGGGAAAAGACTCCGTTACTTGTCCTTCAGCAGAAGAGAGAGAACGCATTTGCTTGAGTAGGTCGAGCATTTCTTGCCCGCATTCGGAGCGCAATACAGATTCCCACAAATCTTCTACCAATTTTTGCCGATGACGTAACAATAGATGAGAAGCAGCAAGTACACTATTCTCCTCGCGATCGAAGATTGAAGATTGAACAACCGAACTCATAAAAACCTCTGCTTGGCGTGTGTGTATCGTAATTTGATAAATATATTAAAGTATTTAAGTATTATTTCTTACTCGACTGAGAAAAATTGAGATTTGGCAGGCGATCTGGTCGAAAAATTTCTTCGCTAGCTTCTCCAAACTCGGTCATGAATTCACTGACGAAATATAAAGCCAGGATCGCCAAAATAAAGGGGCTAGTAGCAAGACTCAATCCGACTGAAGATAAAAAACAAGATGTACTGTTGGAATTCATGGTTTAATTAATTGGCATAATTTATCTATTATTCATTGTATGGACTTTAGGTATAACTCAGACAAGATCGATCTTACTTACTAGATCGAAGCAAAGTTCGTCATTTTAGTTCTGTCTATCTAGTAACAACTCAATTCCTGCCAACAGTCCATATTTTGGTAAATGATACTTTTATTCATTTTTATATAAATCAATGCTTACAGCGATTAAGGAATTCTAAAGGATAGCAATCTCCTTAGCTTTTCTTTGTCATTCTTCCTGTTTGAGTGCGCGTATCTAAAAAGTGTGACACAGAACGTGACACACTTTCTAGGGATACATGAGTTTAATCGCTAATTTCTGAAAAACTAAGAAAAGATTTTGCACAAATAATGATCGGTCAAACAATTATTCAAGTAGATGCTTTTACCAATCGGGTTTTTAGAGGCAATCCTGCTGCGGTATGCGTCTTAGAGTCAGCACCAAGCGATCTCTGGATGCAGTCGGTGGCGCAAGAAATGAATTTATCGGAGACAGCATTTTTAATCAAACAAGAACAAGATTATAATCTACGCTGGTTTACTCCTACGACCGAAGTTCCTTTATGCGGTCATGCAACCCTAGCTAGCGCGCACGTACTATGGACAGAAGGTTATGCTTCTACAGGTCAAGCAATCAACTTTCAAACAAAAAGTGGCTTGCTGGTTGCCAAATACCGAGATGATTGGATCGAATTGGATTTTCCTGCCAATCGATCGCAAGATATTCCTCCTATTACCAAGCTACAAGATGCTTTGGGGGCAAGAATTAAAACTTTATCATATAACTCTTTGGGTTACTTAGTCGAGATACATTCCCCCATGCAGGTAAAAGAACTACAGCCCAACTTTTCTCTAATAAAACAGTTGCCTATATCTAATGTGATTGTGACCAGCCAAGCTAGCGATAATTCAGAATACGATTTTGTTTCTCGCTTTTTTGCCCCAGGCTTGGGTATAGATGAAGATCCTGTAACGGGTGCTGCTCACTGTTGTCTTGCTCCTTACTGGAGAGAAAGACTACAAAAAAACGATTTTATCGCTTATCAAGCTTCTAGTCGTGGTGGAGTTCTCAAACTTAATTATGATGGAGGCGATCGCGTGTCGATCCAGGGTCAAGCTGTAACTGTAATGCGCGGAGAACTCCTATCTACAAATGCAGAAACATAGTTAACGATCTTTAATTATCATTAATTATCATTCAATTGCTCTTTTAAAGCAGCCAAAGAAGACCAACGATTATCGATGGTGTTTTCGTGTTTAGACGCTGTTTGGGCTGCTCCTGGGCAGTTTTCTCCGCAGACTTTCCTTAGAGGTAGAGCTAAAGATAGTTGTTCAAATAACCACATCTGAGGGTCAAAATGACCGTTGGGCGGCAAAGTTTCGGATAGATCTTCTAGGGATACTTCCCTTTCACTAGGAATGTCTGCTTCATTCTCTAATTCCGACTCCAGCCAAATTAATTCTGAAGTGTCAATTTCTAGACGATGATTGTAATGCTGCAAACAGCGATCGCAGGTTAAAGTAACGATTGTCTCTGCCCCCGATGCTACCTCCAAAAAATTTCCCCCATGACGTACGGTAATTCTTCCTTTCACGGGGGTTAGGGTATGTAGTTGGGAGATAGCATCATCAACAATAATTTCTGCCGTTCTCTTGGGTGCTTTAAGCAGATGCGGGATATATATTGCTTCCATTGTTTACCTATTTTTTGCTGTGCTTCAAGCACAGCAAAGTTTTGTTGATTTTTAAGTTGAGGATTGGCGCGATCGCAATTGAATAACCAGTCTTCTATCTGGTTCTTGACCCCTACTTTCACTTTGAAGATCTTCACTGTTCTGCAGTAGAGAATGTATCTGTTTTCTTTCTGCTGAAGACAGTCCAGGTATCTCTACTTCCGATCCAGTTTCTCTAGCTCTATCTATCGCTTCTTGAGTCAAGACAGCTAGCTCTTGATTTCTTTGAACTCGATAACCATCTAATTCGATGGTAAACGAGTTTTGCGCCTGGGGTTCTGCATTTAGATTGAGAATGGTATTGGCTAGATACTGAATGGCATCAATTCCAACACCTTTATTTCCAATTAGCTGTTGTTTTTGTTCTGGGCTAAAATTATCGCCTTTGATATTCAACCAACTAGAGTTAGCGTCTGTTTCAACGGTTTCAAATCCCTCTGTAGTTACTGCAGCAGCTAAATTCATTAATTCTAATAGCTGCTCTAACCACTCCTTGCCTGAGCTTAATTGACTTTCCACTATGGTTTTGGGTTATTAACCTGAAGTTTTTTCTTTCTTTTTAGAACGCTTGCGCTCAAAGGGAAGAGCTTCTCGTTTGGCTACTGCCTCGGCTTTTTCTTGTTCGTCAAGAATCTTCTGCAAGTCTTCTGGTAGAGGTTCTCGCATCAAAAACCAAGTCTGACCGATTTGGAAATAGCAAGCAACCACAATATACATTAATACCCCTGCAGGTAAGGGGAAGAATAAAAACATCCCACTAAATAGCAAAGGTGTAATTTTATTAATTGTTTGTTGCTGATCTGCTGCTGCACCGCCATTTTGCGAAGCAGTTAGCTGTTGGCTAAAGTATGTACCGAGTCCAAACAACAAAACCATAATCAGGATATCAAAGTTGATGTTGCCGTCTTCTCCAGTTACACCTACTCGACCTAACTTTTCGATAAATAAGAATCCTGTATTGGCTGCAATCCCTGGAACTGTAACTTGAATCGTGGCATCTCCAGGTTCTAGGGCGGTAATCGTACCATCTTCATTGATACGTACTCTTTCCGAACCTTTGGTTACCGCTAAAGTAGGTTCGACATTGCTTTGGGGATATTCTGCAACCCAGCCACTTAAAGGTTTGCCTTCATCGGTTTGTAGGGCAACTTCAGTGGTGTCACCTACCGCCAGCTTACTACCGCCTGGCAAGATAGCAGCAACTTTTTCATGAACCCCATCATCTATATAAATATTTTTAGCTTTAGTTGCGAATGGTTGAGGGGCAATCCGTTCGACTTGCTCTTTGGGTAAAATTTGGACGTTTATATCGTAAGGAGTATCGGTAAATGGCGATCCTCTCAAAGTAGCAAAGAGGGCGAACAAGATTGGCATTTGTAAGAGCAACGGAAAACAACCAGCCAGAGGATTGCCAAACTCCTGCATCAATTTTGCTTGTTCTTCGCGCTGCTTTTCTGGGTCGTTTTTATATTGTTGCTTAATCTGCTCCTGTTTCTCTTTCATCAACGGCTGCACAATTTTCATCTTGCGCATATTACGAATCTGTCCCGCGCTCAAGGGTACAACTGCAAAACGAATGACAATTGTGAGCGCGATAATTGCAAAACCATAGCTCGGCAAAATCCCATAGAAAAAATCTAGGATAGGGAGCATGATGGTGTTTGAAAGAAAGCCGATACCAAAATCCATTTTTTAATCTGTCCAGCCTTTACG
>CAYXWE010000004.1:0-21159 GCA_964468145.1 uncultured Pleurocapsa sp. | reverse complement strand
CAAAGATGGTCATGGTTTAGCCTTTTTTGATGGTACGCATCTTTACGAACACGCCGATCCTCGCAAAGGCGAACATAAAGAATGGGGTACACTAGTTTTTAATTACAATCGCAATGAGGTTCGTAACTTCCTCGTAGCCAATGCTCTATTTTGGTTTGATAAATATCATATCGATGGTATTCGAGTAGATGCGGTTGCATCGATGCTTTACCTTAACTACTGTCGTGAAGATGGAGAATGGGTAGCAAACGATTATGGTGGATGCGAAAATATTGAAGCTGCCAATTTCTTGCGTCAGGTTAATAGCATTTTGTTTAGTTATTTCCCTGGAGTACTATCCATTGCCGAAGAATCAACTTCTTGGCCCATGGTTTCTTGGCCTACCTACACTGGTGGTTTGGGCTCCAATATGAAGTGGAATATGGGCTGGATGCACGATATGTTGGATTATTTCCACATGGATCCTTGGTTCAGACAATTCCATCAAAATAATCTGACCTTTAGTATGTGGTATCACCATAGTGAAAACTATATGTTGGCACTATCCCACGATGAAATTGTCCACGGAAAAAGCAACATTATCGGCAAAATGCCAGGGGATGAATGGCAAAAGTTTGCTAACGTCCGCTGTTTATTTGGGTATATGTTTGTCCATCCTGGGAAAAAAACCATGTTTATGAGCATGGAATTTGGTCAATGGAGCGAATGGAATGATTGGATCGATTTGGACTGGAGTCTACTGCAATACAAAAATCATCAAGCTTTAAAACACTTCTTTACCGAAATTAATAGTCTTTATAAGAGCGAACCTGCCTTGTACAGTCGCGACTTTGAAGAAGCAGGTTTTGAATGGATCGACTGTAGCGATAATCGTCATAGTGTAGTTGCTTTTATTCGTCGAGCAAAAGACGATAATGAGTTTATCGTTGCTATTTGTAACTTTACTCCTCAACCCCACAGTCATTACCGTATTGGCGTTCCTGAAAAAGGTTTTTATACCGAAATATTTAACAGTGATGCTAGTAAGTATGGTGGTAGCAATATGGGGAACTACGGTGGTAAGTGGACTGATGATTGGTCTTATCACAATATGCCTTATGCCTTAGACTTATGCTTGCCTCCTTTGGGTGTATTGATGTTCAAGATCGATCGCGACACAACTAAAACCGCATTAGAGGGAAATTAATCTAGCAACTCATATTGAAATTAGTAAAGTGGGCAATCATACCCACTTTTGAGCCAATTGCTCAGTTTATTTCTCAAGACAATATCTGGAGAACTAGACAATTTCTATTTTAAAGAGTTGATAAACTGGATTAAAATAACAAATTTGCATATTAGCTACTAAGGGTCATAAAACAGAAATGGGAAGCGAACAAATCACCTTACTTTCTAGCCGAGAAATAGAGAAAATGCGTCGAGCAGGAGCTTTAGCAGCAGAATTGTTGGATTTCTTAACACCAATGGTCAAACCTGGAGTAAGTACTCTAGAAATCAATGATGCAGCCGAAAAATGGACTCAAGAAAGAGGTGCAATTAGCGCGCCCCTGGGATATGGACCTAAAGATAATCCCTTTACTGGTTCGCTCTGTACTAGCGTTAATGAAGTGATTTGTCATGGTATTCCCAATGCCAAACAAATTTTAAAAGATGGAGATATTATCAATATTGATGTTACTCCCATGCTTGACGGTTATCATGGCGACACTTCTAAGACTTTTTTTGTAGGCACTCCTTCGCCCAAAGCAAAAAAACTAGTCGAGGTGACAGAAGAATGTTTGCGGAGGGGAATTGCAGCAGTAAAACCAGGAGGTAGAATCAACGATATTGGTGCAGCTATTCAAGAATACGCCGAGCAACAGGGTTTTTCGGTAGTTAGAGATTTCGTGGGACATGGAGTAAGTCATATATTCCATACCGCTCCGCAGATTCCCCATTACTACGATCCCAGACAGAAAAAAAAGTTTAAACCAGGAATGGTTTTTACCATCGAACCAATGATTAATGAAGGCACTTGGGAAGCAACCATGCTAGATGATGGTTGGACGGCAATTACTAAAGATGGTAAGCTTTCTGCTCAATTTGAACATACCATTGCTGTGACTAAAGATGGAGTAGATATTTTAACTTTGCCAAATTAAAAAATTAAGCCAAAAAAATCTTCTTTCTCCCGCTCAAGATAAACAACAAACTAACCTATAGAAAATACATCTCTCTGCTTTCTCTGCTAGGTGAGCTATCCAAAGCGGAGTCCATGTCGCCTGGGGTGTCGCGCCCGCGTTTATACTGGACATCCTTCGGGCGACGCGGTGAAGCAGTGCGGTCTTCGGTCACAGGTAATGCAAGCTAACGGACGATTTAAAGGGCGGAAATAATTCCGCCCCCACGTCCTGACGACTGCTGCGAAGACAAGGACACGGATGGCGAATCGAATTCTAATACCGTTTCTCAAAAGTGATAAGAGACTTACTTTTAAGTCAAAAATAAATACATTAGCAACAAAGTAATAGCGATTGAAGCCGATCTATAAACTTAGGTTAAATTAATATTGCGAGCGACGAATATTAAAACAACACCATTCTTTCCGCTTCCATAATGCTGCTACAGTCCATCCCTGCTGTTCTACAATATCGGCAATGCTATCTGCTTGAGTCAACAAAATACCACTTAAGACTGCCCAACTTTTTTCGTGGGTAATTTGATTAAATTTGGGAAATAGTTCGATGATGGTATCTGCGAGGATATTACAAATGATACCGTCGAGCTTTTCTCCTTTCTCGATTAATTTTTCAATGCTACCATCTGCAACAATCAGACGCTCGCGGTTAATTTGGTTTAGTTGGCAATTACTACGACAAGTTTTGGTAGCCAAAGCATCGGTATCTACCGCATAAACTTTTTTAGCTCCCAACAAAATCGCCCCCAGAGACAAAATTCCCGAACCACAGCCAACGTCTCCTAAAGTTTGGTTCTCAGCGTTCTGATACAAACGCATTTCCAAAGATTCCAAACATAACTGAGTAGTGGGGTGAGTCCCCGTACCAAAAGCTGCTCCAGGATCGAGACGCAAGATTAACTTTTCAGAATCTTGGGGGGGAGTTTCCCAAGCGGGATAGATTAAAAAGCGATCGCCAATTTCAGTGGGCTGCCAGTGCTGTTTCCAACTAGTAGCCCAATCTTCTTCTTCAATTAGATGCCATTTCGCTTCGGGTACTGATACTTCTAATAATTTTGCATCCTGCTCTAACCACAAAGATAAGGCAGCTAAATCTAGCAATTGGGTATTGATTTCGGGAATATAAGTCCGAATTAAAATCTGTTTTTCAAGATCCAAGTCAAATTCCGATTCGAGATCGTCGTCTGCAAGTTTTATTTCTGTAGCCGTTCCCGAACAACCAAACTTTTCTAGTCGCCAAAAAACTGATTCTTCTAGGATTGGCTCGCATTTTACGACGATCTCCCACCAACGATTAGACATGAATTTCCTTATTGTTATGAATTAATACAGGGACTATCTAAGTTGAACCACAGTAGTGTTTTAGATTATCGCTACTTGATTTATTCAGTCACTGAAGACTGAGATTGTCAACGACAATAGCGCGAATAGGTTGTCTATTTTCTTCTCACTACTTTATGACATGATTTAAGCTTCATCCACTTTTTTACTCGGTTCTGTTCATAGTTTTCCCAATATTGATTAATAATTTACGCTTTGGATAAATTGTCTCGCTCTAACCTAGATTTGGACGCACTTGAAAGCCCAAGATCGAACTAAAAATAACGTGAGTTCGGGATAAGAGAATTTATCAGTGAGGCTAGTTATTAGTTATCTATCGTTAAAAATAATTAAAGTTGGCGAATTGATTCGCCAACTTATACTCAACCGTTAGTCACAGATTAGAGTTGTCGATCGCCCTATACCGATAATTTAACAGTATAAGCATCTCTAATACCGTCTACTTTGGTAATTTCTTGTAAAATTCCTTCTGGTAAAGGATCGTCGAGACTTAATACCATTACTGCTTCGCCCCTGACAATTTTACGACCTACCTGCATACTAGCAATATTAACGTTATAGCTACCAAGCAAAGAGCCTATTTTACCGATGATTCCAGGCATATCTCGGTGGAGGGTAAATAACATATGATCGTTGGGAGGAACGTTAATGGGAAACTCATCCAAATTAGTAATTCTAATTTCACCTTCACTCAAGAGCGCGCCCGTTACTGAATGTTTGCCGTTAGCTCCTTGGGCTTCGATATGCAACGAACCGCCAGAATAGTCGCGAGTCGAACTATCTTTGGTTTCGATAACTCTAATACCCCTTTCTTGAGCTTCGATCGCAGCATTGACGTAATTTACTCTTTCTCGCAGGGCTTCGGATAACAAACCTTTTAAAGCAGCCACAATTATGGGTTGACTGTCGTTATTGGCTAATTCTCCTTGCAAACGGATATTAAGCTCGTCAATCCTCCCTCCAGCTAGCTGACCTGCCATTGTTCCCAATGTCTCTGCCAATCTGAGATAGGGGCGGAGTTTTTCCATAACATCGGGATTTAACCCAGGAATATTAACCGCAGAGCGAGCAGGAAGACCTAATAATACATCTCTTATTTGCTCTGCCACATCGATCGCCACATTAACCTGTGCCTCCGCTGTAGATGCTCCTAAGTGGGGAGTCAGTACTAAGTTAGAACCCACTGCGGTTAATGGTGATTCTCCTAAAGGCTCTTCATTATATACGTCTAAAGCAGCACCGCCTATTTTACCTGCTTGTAAAGCTTCGGCGATCGCCGCTTCATCAATGATGCCACCACGAGCGCAGTTAATAATTCTGACGTTGGGCTTCATTTTTGCCAAGGCTTCAGCATCAATTAAATTGGCAGTTTCAGGAGTTTTGGGGATATGTAGTGTAATATAGTCTGACTCCTTAAATAGCAAGTCAAGATCTACCAAGGTACACCCCAATCTTTCCGCTCTTTCGGTCGCCACAAAAGGATCGTAGGCTAATAATTTCATGTCCATTGCTCGTGCTACCTTGGCTACGTGCGCGCCAATTTTACCTAAGCCGACTACCCCTAAAGTTTTTTTGTAAACTTCATTACCCACAAATTTTTTACGTTCCCATTTGCCACTTTTGACTGAGGTATTAGCATCAGGTATCTGACGTGAGAGAGCCAACATCATTGCCAAAGCGTGTTCGGCAGCAGCGATAGTGTTGCCTTCAGGGGAGTTGACCACGACAATACCATGACGAGTCGCTGCCTTGACATCGATGTTGTCTACTCCTACCCCCGCACGTCCAATAATTTTGAGATTTGTACCAGCCTGGATCGCTTCTGCTGTCACCTTAGTACCCGATCGCAGCATCAAAGCATCATATTCGGGGATAATTTTTATTAGTTCTTCTAGGGGAAGTTTTGTTTTAACGTCTACTTCAGCTACCTGGGAGATAATATCAATACCTGAGGGATCGATAGGATCGGAGACGAGAACTTTTGCCATAGTCATGAATTGTAGTCTAATTCCCTTGAGTGTTCTTTTTATTAGTCAGCGCAGTAAATTATTGTAGAAGGAAAAGTAGCCCTAATCTTAGATTTGTTAAAAAGTTTTCAGTATTTAATTGGAACTAATAACCAATGACCAATGACCAATGACCAATAACCAATGACCAATAACCAATGACCAATGACCAATAACCAATAACTAGTTTATCGCCGATCGCCTTTGTAGTTGACATCTTTGATAGTGCTGCCAATGCCTTGAATAATGCCCTTGCCAATTAAACCCAAACCTTTGCCAATTACCTGAGTTAGCACAAAAACTACTCCACTACCAGCTAGTGCTATAAATTTGCGTACCAATGGCGCGATCGCATCGCGAACTTCGATCGCCATTGTTGTCAACCAAGGAATACCCGTTAGCTGTTCTAATTCTGATTTGCGGGGAGCATAAACATATAGAGTTCTAATTTTACCTAGATCTAAGACTAATAAACGATGGCGACTTTCAAAGATATTTTGAGGATGGGTAAAATACTCTTCTTGGCGATATTTCCAGGATAGTTGATTGCGAAAACGGGCAAAGGCGCGATCGCTTTTGTATTCTGCTTGATAAAGTTGATATTTTAATTCCTCTACATCATAGAAGTTATTTAAAATTACCTGCACTACCCCATTAGCCAAATTAATAATTAAGTTGTGCAGCAAAAATTCAATACGGGCGATCGCTTCTGGGTCATCTGAAGGATAATTAATATTATTAATAGTTAAACCAGGCTTGCCATTGAGATATTCTAATAATTCATCTATGCCATAGATATAGTTGAAGATATTGCGCTCGATCGCGGGATATTCTTGAGTCAGGAGATAGTCGAGTTGGGATTCTTCTAATGCTTCCTCGTAGTGTTGACCCAAAAAACTGATAAAACTCCACCGCCACAAAGACTGTAGGTAATCGCTATAGTTTTTATCTAGAGTATTGGCAATAGGGATGCGATCGATAGTATCGCTGAGACGTTTAATAATAAGATGACACAGGCTTTTTTGGATATTTCCTTGCAAAACATCGATCTCTAGGGCAATATTGGTGCGATTGATTAATCCCAATTGAATATCTGTGACAACTCGTTCAAAAATAGTTTTATTTGCCGAATCAACAAACACTGGCAAGGGAGCTAATTCCGTTTCTTTAGTAAGTACCAGTTCCCCTTTAGATGCTGCTAAAGCTTCAGATTGCTGCGACTCTAAAACAATCTCTTCGGCTGTCAAACGATTAGATAGCCAACGAGCAGCTAGTAACTCTCGTTTGCGCCCGACTAAAAATACTCGCTCCCAATCAGATAGATCTCGATTGGTAAGGGCGCGCTCTATCTCTTCTAATGTTGCTGCCAATTCTATTCTGCCCGACTTGCTCAGACGCGAGAGAGCTTTTTGCCAGAGCTTTGGGGGGCGTACTTGACGATCGCTTTGCCAGTAAGTATTACCATAAGCTACAGAATGCATGCCAGAAATAATTTGATTAATACTCGAAGTGCGATCGCAATAACCCCGAATTCCCCAGGATTCAATCTTTTTTTGTTGTTTGGCAGATAAATTAGCGGTTAACAAAAATATGGGTAACTGGGGATATAGCTCGCGAAACTGCTGACAAAATTCTAAACTAGTAATTTCCGAATTAGGAGTATGGTTGCTAATGCCAATGACCAAGACATTTAAAATCAAACCTTGGGTAAGGTGGCGAAAAGTATCGTTACTCGTATCTCCTTCACCTACAATTATAAAATCATTATATTGAGAGATCGCAGTACGCAAACCCAAACGAAAAATAGCATCGCGATCGACAATAAATAGTTTGATTTTGTCTGTGGTCATCTTTAGGGGATGTACGGGCAATAACACCCAATTATACGCCTAAAACCGCATAGCGGTTAGCTTTAAGCTCTAAGCTCCCTCGCTATAAGCCATTAACTTAACAAAGTTGCAATTTCGTCCTTGATTCTGAAACGATATAATAAATCCTTTCTGCTAAGTATAAGTATCTAATAAAACCGTGTCTGAATCATTAAGCGATCGCTATTATGCTTTAATTGACCAAATTGTCGCTCTCACTCTCAAGGGTAAGATTAGCTCTTTTGAGCGAGTTTATAAAATGCTCGTCGAAGAAGTCGAACCAGGCACGGGAGAAATCTTAGAACGCTGTCTCGATAAAAGAATCGAGCAAACTGAAGCACAGTTGGACACTAAATTAAAAGCTGCCAGGGTACTGAGAGCTTTACAAACTATCGAAAAACAATGGTTGCGTTGGCAAGAAGAAAATCAAGTAGATGCCGAGATTTCGGATTTAGCTAAAGAGATCTTAGAAGTCGAACCCGAAGATTATTTTTTGGCAGTAGTTAACGTCATCGATCCCAATCAAGACGAGCCTCTGACT
Source organism: uncultured Pleurocapsa sp. (assembly GCA_964468145.1). GTDB lineage: Bacteria > Cyanobacteriota > Cyanobacteriia > Cyanobacteriales > Xenococcaceae > Waterburya. The sequence goes on along the minus strand of CAYXWE010000004.1, from coordinate 13,227 downwards.
ATAGATTTAGTTAGTAAACTGGCTGATAGTTTAAAAACCGCTGCGGGGCAACAAGAAGATATTAATACTGCCCAAGATTTGAAGCAGTTAAGCGAAGGTATTACCCAGGGCTTAAAATCCTTTACTGTCTTAGAAGGAGACTTAGTAAGCTGGATGTATGGCAGTGGCAGCAACTTTTCAGGTTTTGGTGCCGAAAAACCAAATCCCTGGCGAGTATGGGGACAGAAAGTATCTAGCCCTTTACTCAAGCAACTATTTTTAACTTTAGCCCAACAGCGATCGACTAAAAGTTTCGCTCAAATTGCCAGTAATCTAGAATTAAGAGCTTGGGTAGAACTAGCAATTGTCTTGCAGTATTTAGAGCAGGGCTTGGTCAACTGGTATGATAAACAACCTTACAACTCGAAGTTTGGCAAAGAATTATCCTACAGCACCATGCTCACCTTCGCTTCGATTTGGGGCGAACTGTGGCAATTATTGGTGAGTACTCAACCAGCCTTATCAGATGGTTGTTTTTTGATGATGCTGCAAACTTTACGGGCTTTTGCTCGACGAGAAGATTTCCCACTTTACAGCGGTGTCTTTGCCGATTTTTCTGGGGACTATCTGCAGGATACTTTAGATTATTTTGACGAACCCTTGAAGCAGGTGGAGGGTACAGAAGAAAAAGCCCGTATTTTAACTTTATTAGGTTATTCTCAACGTACTGTAGGAAATTATGCCAAAGCAGTCGATTTTCATCAAGAAGCCTTAGAAATTGCGATCGCAGCCAATGATTATGCTTGTGAAATCGCTAACCTCAATCATCTTAGTCGAGCTAATGTCAACCTCAAAAAATACAGCGAAGCGATTAACTACAGCCAACGAGCCTTGATTGCAGCGCGACAGGTAGGAAATAAATTGGGAGAAGCCAACGGTATGGTAAACCTGGGTTATGCCAAGGTTTTTGCAGCCCGTCAGTCAGAAAATATCGATGCGGAAAACTACAGCGAAGCCATCCGCTACCTCGAACAAGGAGTAGAATTAGCCCAAAAACTCAAAGATTTTCAGAGTCAATCTTTTGGTTACAGTAGTTTGGGTATAGCTTATGTCATTTTAGAACAGCCCACATCGGCGATCGCTTCTTTGACCAAAGGCGCGGAATTAGCCCAATATTCTCGCGATGTCTATCTCCAGGGTTTGAGTTTGTCTTACCTAGCAGAAGCTCACTACAGCATCGAAGATCGCTCCTCAGCAATTATTTATGGCAGCTTGGGAATGTACCTCCTCAATCAAATCAATTCTATTGAATGGCGACAAGTAGCGGGGTTACTGTCTATTATTCAAGGACAAATTGGCGAGTCAGAATTTAGCAATGCTTTGCAACAGGCGCGATCGCAAATTATTGGTTTAATCGGCGTAGATGGTTACGATTATATTCCTCAGTTACTTAAGGAGTATATGCAAAATTAATCGAGGTATGCGATCGCATAACTTAAGCTTACCCCGATTGACCTTTTGGTAGTTTTCTTAAGCCGATGGTTAACAAAAAACCGATTGGTAGCGAGCGCATTGAAGCTACCAATAAAGGATGATTGGGGGGTAGCAATTCTGTAGCTACAGCATAAGTAGTTCCCCAAGAAATCGGTGCTAAAGCAGTCAAAATAATGTTTGAGGAGCGAGTTGTCGTTTTCATATCAATGTATTCAGGCAGCAGGATACTGGTCGAATCTCTGCATTAGTTCCAATAGTTCTTCTCGACTCGGTTGTCGTCCATCTTTTTTTAATTCAGCCAAACCGATAAAATATTCTTCTCGCGAGTCAGCAGGACAAAACATAATTAAAAACTTGGCTTTTTGCTGACTGGGATTGGAAAAACCGTGTGGTGTATTTTCTGGTACGCTCATCAAAGTACCAGCAGGGGCAATGATTTTATCTTGATTCAACACTAATTCCAGTTCCCCTTCTACCACATAAAAAATTTCCGTCATCTTTTTATGGATATGAGGACTTGGTCCTTCGGTTTCGGGCTGTAAAATATATTCAAATAGTCCAAAATGACCATGAGTATCTTTGCCTGTCAGCTTAAAAGTACATTGGCTCGTACCAATAGTTACTGATTCTCCTTCTCCTGAGTGAAGCACTACGGGTAAGGTCATTGTTTTATCTCCTAAATACTCAAGAATTATTAATTACAGCAATAGCATCAATTTCAAACAGCATCCCATCGCTTGCCAGTCTTGGTACGGGAATTAGTGTACTAGCGGGTTTACGATCGAACCAAAAAGCTTTTCTTTTAGCAGAAATTAAACTCAACTTCTCTTCGTTATGTTCTACCGAGAGAATAGTAATTTTTACTACATCTTCTGGAGTTGCACCTACTGCTTCGAGGGCAGTGTTTAGGCTGGCAAAAGCTCGTTCTATTTGCAACTCAAAGCTTCCATAATTGCCATCCTCATCTGCCCCACCTTGCCCCGCAATATAAACCAGTTTCGATCCCGATGGCACTATTACGACTTGGGCAAATCCATAGTCTGAGGTGTTTTTCATCCCTATAGGATTAATTCTTTCAATCTTTGGCACTCTTGTTTAGTTTTTTCTTTCAGCCCACAAATTTTAGAACTTTTTCCTAATTTCCGTCTTGCAAAAAGTTGGGGAATTTTGTCTAATCTTGTCAACAGTACCCCGCGCTAAAAGCACGGGGCTTGCGTTGACTTCGTGAATGTTTGGTTTTTTAGCAGATTTACTTATTGTTGCTGTTGATATTTCTTGGGAGTTGTGCCGACATATTGGCGAAATACTTTATTGAAATGGCTTTGACTGGCAAAACCACAATCCAAAGCTATGTCATAGAGCGATCGCTTTCTTTCTTTTAACAGTCTTTTTGCTTTAGTCAAACGTTGCTCGATAACATATTGATAGGGGGAAACCCCCATTGCCTGTTTAAATTGAGTAGCAAAATAGTATCGACCCATATCGATATTTTCTGCTAAATTTTTTAGACTCAATTTTCGCTCTAAATTGGACTGAATATAGTCAATAGTTCGATCGAGTTTGTAGTCTGCTAATCCGTCGGTATATCTGCGAACAATAGGTTTAAAACTTGAATAGTTACGTAACAAATGGACTCCCAAAACATTAGCTAAAGATTCTAGATATAATTGACTGCCAATACCTTTATTTTGTATTTCATTGAGGAATAAATGTGCTAATTGTTCTATTTGAGTATCGTGTTTTTTAAGTATGGGTAGCAATTCAATGCGGTTTGGGTTGATAGATTCTGTTTTTATAGCTATCTCTTTTAAAAAACGAGGCTTGATAATTAAATGGAGCGTTTTATCTATTTCTTGCCAATTAGTAAATCCTGAAACCTCGGCTGGATATAAATAAAATTCCCCTTGACTCATTTGTCCATCGTATTCTCCACAACTATCTAAATGAGTAATCTGCCGTTTATTATCTGTTAGAAAGAAGGTCATCAAATGGTGTGAAAATCCATTAGGGACTTCTAAGTGTCCTGGCAAGTCGTGTCGATAGTGCAATAATAAGTCTTCTTCTACTCCCAGAGAAATACTAGATATATTGGGTTTCATTTCCAAGAGATTAATTGGATCGACAGACATTTATAAATTCGCGTTCTGCAAGTATTGATTTTATTATTAATTAATTCAATTATTTAGCTAATTAACCAAAACGTGCGATCGCAACGAGAGCGATCGCGCGCTGTTAGTATTATTGGTATCTTAGGTATCTTATCCTCTAAATCGAATCCAAATGGCTATGCAGAAACTTTGGCTTTAGACCAAACACCATTTTCATCTTCATCGTATTTATCCTTAATATTTGCCCAAGCCTGTTGTTCTGCTTTGGTTTCGTCATCTGTTTCGCTCAAAACTGCATTGTAAGACTCGATAAAGTCTTGTTGTGCTGCCTCTGATAAATGAGAGCGAATTTCGGGAGATAAGTCTTCAACTTTATTACATTGACCAGCACAAGGACGAGGTAAAGTGGAGTCATTAACATGAATTTCTTCGCCACCCGCACTTTCAATCAGAAGTTGATATTCGCCAGATTTATCGGCAGGAACTTCTGCCATTAATAAAAATTCTCCTGCTTTGACGCGAGTTTCATAAATTGCTGCTTTTTCTTTGGGCATTCCCAAAGTTGCCAGGGCTGAAGCCAGTCCAGCACCCGCACTACCTGCGATCGCGCCTGAAGCAGCACCCAACAGTACTGAAGTAATCGGACCCGCTGCTACAACCGAACCAATAAAAGGAATAAACAACACTCCCATCCCTGTAAATAGGCTGAGAAGAGAACCGAATAAAGAACCGAAAACTGCGCCAGTACGCAATCCGCCTAAAACAACGTCCTTTTTAGAAATAAAACCAGAAATGCGAGTTTGAGACTGGAAGTTTTGACCCATAACAGAAATGTGATCTTGAGCCACACCCCGATCTATCAAACGGCGAACTACATTATCTACTTGCTGTTCTTCTTTTAGTACTGCTGAAATGGTACGTTCTGCTTTATAAGCTTCGCTCATTTTGATTAAGTTCCTCTTATTTTTTAATTTACATATTTATTAATATTTTCTCGCGCGCAACATCTTCTCATGTACAACTTTCTACTGAAATTTAAAAATCTTTCTTATGAGATAATATGAGGTTGGTTACAAAACAAGACTACTTGCTATCCAATTTTGGCAAAGGCTCTATTTCCAAAGAAACTTGATAGCGACTTTGTACCATACTGCGATCGCTCCAAGGGGAATACCAGTAGGTTTCTTGAATAACAGTTTTATTAGTCGACCATTGAAATCTGACCAAACTAATATTGTTTCTACCGATTACCTCTGTGCCTTCTTGCACCCACCGATTGCGCCACAGATAGTAAATCGAGTCCATAATCAGTTTCTGCCAGCGATGCCAACCTTTAGCGGGCGATGGGTTGTAGCCTTTTGGAGTAAATTGGCGAGTCGATCTTTGCCAGTCGAGCGATCGCGCTGATTGTCTTTTGCACCACTGAATGCGGTATTGCCAATCAGGAAGCGACTGAGGGGAGTTAAGATATTTTTTAGAAAAACGATCTACTTTTTTGAGCTTTAATGGTTCATTCCAGCCCAACCAGCGTTGAGTTTTTTCGGGAAACAGGGATTTTAATTTAGTATGAGCCAAACGAGTGGCTAATTCAGAATTTTTGAACGCGCTAGAGGTTAATTGAGCTATTACCGAAGCTGAAGACGAATCATGAAACCAATGGTCGAGCCTTACCGCACAGCTATAGTGGATATCTCCTGAGAGGATAATTACTCGCCGTCGTTGTTGGCACAAAGTAAGTAATAATTGAGCAAAAGCATCCGCATTCAAGTTCCAGGAATCCCCCACATCGCTATTAAATACTCGATCGCGTTTTAGTTCTATTTGCTGAATGCGGTCTATGATACCCAGTGCTACTAAGTTAGTGGGTAAAACAACTATGGTGGCTTCTATTTCGGGACTGCTATTTTCTAGGGGGGTTTCTAACTGTTGTTTAAAGGCAGTGGGACTGAGCAGCATCGGCGGTTCGAGGGCTTTATCCGTTTCGGGGGGATAACCGCGCCAGGTACGAGTGTCTAAGACAATTATTTCATGTCTGCGACTGGTGACGGTATAGTGCCAGGGAATAGCCTCACTAGATCGCGCTAGAACTACAACATCTCGATCCGATCTGTAATGGGGTAATCCTGTAGAGGTATCGTTATCGGGAATGCCCAAATAGCGATCGCATTGGGTTTTGGCTGCCAAATCTCTACCCTGAGACATAGACCATCTAGAGGCTAACTCGATTAGTTTTCCTCCAGGGGTATTAGCTGCAAATTTTTCAGGAGTATTACCCCAAGCTTGAAACAGGGCATAGGCTAACAAACCATTTTGGACGATGCGCTTGCCCAAAGGTTTGCCCAACACGCGATCGCACCAGCGACGATTGAGATACCAATCATCGCTAACATCATGGTCGTCGCAGATAGTATATACGGGTATATTAGCCAGTCCTCTCCTGACATAATTGAGATCCCGAACAAAACTCCTAACGCGCTTGACTTCTTTTTGCCAATGATGGCTAGCTTCGCGATTGCGAATTAATCTTTTTCCATCGGGAAAACTGCTGGGTATAAGTACGGGCGACCAAGTTAATAAGTAGACTGCCACATATTCGCTAAAGCTAAATAAATGACTTTTGGTTTTTTCTGGCTGGTCGATCAGCATCCCTGTCAACCCCCCTTCTTTTTCGGCAATGTTGGTACGTTGACCGGGGAGGATATCTTCTGGGTAAATTGTTTTGGCAATTAAGGGTAATTCTTCTGACCAACCAAACAACAACTTTCCCACACCTTGGGCTAACCATAAAATCGGATCGGCAACATCATCGCCATATATCTGATCTCCTGTCAAAAATAACTGATGGGGTCTACCACTTGCGATACTTGCTGATTCTGAAATTAGATTATCGATCGAGCCTAGAGTGTCTTTCCCCCCTCCATGAGGCTTGCGACAAGAACCATGAATAATTTTTAGATGGTTTATGTCTTCGGGCGGTAAAGAGAATGTGGGTAGCTGATGATCGAAATAACTGAGACTGCAAGCACTACTTTTAGTATCGTCTAGTAAACTGAACCTTTGTTCTGCAGCACCTCGACCGTAGTTTTCACTAAAAAAAATATTGTAGGCGTATATCCTGTCTGGGTGCAGTTGTCCGAGATTTTGGGACTTGGCAGTAATGGCTATGACGTGGAGGTGTTTGCCCAATTCAACTGTATTTCGCGTCCCCTCTAAAACTACTCTGCCAATTCTAGAACCTCGTTCTGATGTTTCGTATACCCGTAGCTGGAGCGATCGCGATTCCTTTAAAGCCAACCAAACTGTAACCCGATCTGATTCTGTACGGCGTAAAATTGGTCCGGCCAAAATCAAAGGTAAGTTTTCAATCTTTGGTAAATATTCCAATACTGTTTGCGACCAATTCAATGTAATAAAGCTATCTTTAAAGTTTGTTTTTAAGCATTATTTATGTGGTTATTATATCTATTTTGCGTGCTTTGCAGCTTCCTACACGACAAATAAGTACATCTGCAATTTCAATTATCGTTCGAGCCAATTACTTATCTGTGTTTATCTGTGTTCATCTGCGGACTTCTATTGTCCCAAATCTAAATGCAAACCGATCTATAGCAATCCTCGGTTAGTTGCCAACATTATCTAGCCCCAAAGTCATTAGTCATTAGTCGCTAGTCATTAGTCATTAGTCATTAGTCAACTGTGACAAGTTAAGAAAAAAATCAATTGGTCAACTACCATATATAGTGTTTAGTTTATTTTTAGCAGGCGTAAGCCCGAGGTTGCCTCGGGCTGATGACCGCCTGGTTTCACACACTACATATAGATCGGAGAATAAAATCATTTTTTATGTTTCAAAGACTCCGCTTCATACCAACTTCGGGCTAAAAAACTCATTACTTATTACTTATTACTCATTACTTAAGCCCAAAGGGCTTGGTGACGAAGAACAAAAGACCTCTTGCACGAATAATTTGGTAAGTACTCAAACGCAATTTATGATGTGCGATTTTAGAGAATTAATAGTAATAGCTGAAACCCTGAAATTTCGTATTCATGCAAGAGGTCTATTACACTTTTGACATCTTTTGTTTACATATTTTTTACATTTATCCCATAAGTTACTAACTGAAGAACAAAATGAGGATTATTAGTGAGTAGATATAACGTAGAAATATTCGATCGAGCACTTCTAGATGAAGCTAATGAAAGACGTGCTGCAAGAGGACTAGACGAACTACAAGTTAACGCTCAGTTAGAAGAAGGTGTAGAACAGCATCTAGTAAACAACGGTTTTACCCATGCTAATACCCAAGCAGGCAATTATGGAGCAGGTGAAATTCTTTACTCGGAATATGGTTACAGTCTAGACAATCCAGAAGCATTTGCAGAAAGAGTAATAGCTGGATGGGAAGGTAGCTCTGGACATGCAGCGATTCTTTTCGATCCGGATGCAGCATTAGTTGGTATTGGCGTTGCTATGGATCAAAATTCTAACGAAGTTATCGCAGGTCAATGGGTTTATGATATTTAGGATTCTTAATAATGTTGCAGATACTAGGATTTGCTGTAATTTGGCGATCGCCTTTCGGGGTGTTGCTGAATTAAAATAATCTTAGTTTACCTAAGACAAAATCCACTTCCCTCAATAGTTATCCACTATTGGGGGACTTTTATCTGCTCTCCCCCCAATCTTGACGAGCGACCCCGCGTCGCCGACAGGCGCAAACGTCCAATATAAACGCCTGGGGTTTCCCCAGGCGACACGGACTCGGGAACGCGCGGGTTGGGGGGCTGGGGGGGCGAAACTAAAAACTTGAATGTATAAAAAGAACTTTGGCCGATGTCCTCTTAGCTCTTACTCGCATCTTGCACGCCTTACAGTAAACTTAATAGTCTAAGGTCGATAACAAAAGCATTCTTTTAACTTAAACCATAAAACAAAATAAAAAATCATCAATAAATCGCTCGAAATCAAACCATAAAAATTCAAGGTTCAGCACTGCTAAACCTTGACACAAAACACAAAACAAAGATTAATCAAAAACATATATTAATCAATTGCTTTCTTGATTTCATCTTTTACATTTTCGACACTATGCTGAACTTGAGCTTCAGTTTGCTTTTCTTGTCCTTCTGCTTTGTCTTGGGGATTGCCTGTAAATTCTCCTACCGCCTCTTGAACCTTACCTTCTACATTTTTAACCGTAGCGTCAATTCTATCTTCAATACTCATAAATTGCTTATTCTCCTTTATATTAAAGCTATTTCAAAGGTAGCTTAAGTAGAAAATAAAAGCATCTATCAAAAGATTTATTCTTTATGATATAAAGAGCGAAAAATAAACAATAAAATACAACATTCCGACTCATTCTCTCGGTAGATGTTTTGTATTTGTTACATTTCTTATATTTATCAACATAATCCCAATCCTAATTACTCGTGGGATACTTTTTTGATTATGACTAACTTAATAGAATTCAAATTATTTGCTCCTTATAATAAAGAAGCTGCGGTAGTGGGTTGTTTTTCTGATTGGCAACCAATAGCAATGTCAAAGGGCGACGATGGTTATTTTAGAACTAAAGTCGAACTAGAAGATGGCGAACATCAATATAAATTTAGAGTTCGTTCTTTAAGCTGGTTTCTAGAACCAGATCAATGGGCAGAGGTAGTCGATCCCTATGCAGTAAATATCGACCCCGAAAGCCAGAATGGAACGATCGCAGTCAAAGATGGTGAAGCTTTAGTCGATACCTACGTTTGGCAACACGATGATAAACCGCTACCTGCAGACCATGAATTAGTCATTTATGAACTTCATGTGGGAGATTTTTCGGGGGGAAACGGCGATCGCGATGGTAAAGGTAGATACGAAAATGTAATTGAGAAATTAGACTATTTAGTAGATTTGGGGATTAATGCGATCGAATTGATGCCTGTCAAAGAAAACCCAGGAGAATACAGTTGGGGTTATAGTCCACAACATTTCTTTGCTGCTGAGTCCAATTATGGAACTACCTACGAACTAAAACATCTAATTGATGAGTGTCACGGTAAAGGTATTAGAGTAATCGTTGATGGGATCTACAATCACTCCAACACTGAATGTCCTTTGACTCAAATCGACCATGACTACTGGTATCATCACTCTCCCACCGATCCTGACAATAGCTGGGGACCAGAATTCAATTATGAGAAATACGACGAGAATTTAGATATCAAGCCAGCTTGGAAATATATTGGCGATAATGTAGATTTTTGGATTAGTGAGTATCACATTGATGGTATTCGCTACGATGCTACCAGACAAATTAACAACTACGATTTCTTACATTGGATTGTCGATAAAGCGAAAAAAGACGCAGGGATGAAGCCGTTTATCAATATTGCGGAAAATATTCCCGAAGATCCTTCCATTACCAATATCGATGGCCCTATGGATGGCTGTTGGCACTATAGCTTCTATGCTAATGTAATGGCACACATCTGTGGCGATCGCTATGATGGTGAAGAATTGAAAAATATGATTGACTGCAAGCGTAGCGGTTTTATGGGTGCAACTAATGTGGTTAATTATCTCAGCAACCACGACCATAAAAGAGTTATGGTTGAGTTGGGTAATCGCGGTATTACTGGTGAAGCTGCTTTTAAACGAGTCAAACTGGGTGCAGTTATCATGATGACTGCGGTAGGTATTCCCATGATGTGGATGGGTCAAGAGTTTGGTGACTACAATCCCCTCAATCAAGAAGCGAGTAAAATTGATTGGACGTTGTTAGCAGGAGATCTCAATAAACATTTATTTGCCCACTATAAGGGTTTAATTGGTCTTCGCAAGAACAATCACGCCTGGTATACCGAAAACATTGAATTCTTTCATGAAGATCCAGAATCCAAGGTAATCGCTTATGTGCGCTGGAATAATGAAGGTTCTCGCGTTGTGGTAGTAGCAAACTTCTCTGACCAATACTTGGCTGGTTATACTGTACCCAATTTTCCTGCAGATGGTACTTGGCATGAATGGACTGGCAACTACGATCTAGAAGCTGGCAACGACCAAATTCTAATTGATTTGCCTGAATACGAAGCCCAAGTATTCGTTCAATAATCAACAATTGGTTAAAAAAGGGATATCTTGTCAATCGCATTAGATAAAATTTAAATAGATATCCCTATACCCCAAAGAAATGACTCCCAACCCGAAAATTATCAAGTCCGTTGAAAAACTAGGCTATCGCGTAACTGTAGGCGACGTGGCAGCACAGTCGGGACTAGAGTTAAACTTTGCCCAACAGGGTTTATTAGCCTTGGCAAGCGAGGCTGGAGGCAATCTTCAGGTTGCTGAGTCGGGGGACGTAGTTTATTTATTTCCCAAAAATTTCCGTTCGATCTTACGCAACAAATATTGGCAACTGCGCTGGCAACAAACTTGGTCGAAGATTTGGAAAGTATTGTTTTATATCATTCGCATTTCTTTTGGGATTGTCCTGATTGCCTCAATTCTATTAATGCTGGTAGCAATTATGGTGATTGTAATTGCTATGAATTCCAGCAACGATGAAAGAGAAGGGGGTAGGGGTGGTAGCTTCGGTGGTGGTTTTTACTTCATGCCCCGTTTTTGGCTTGGAGATATCTTTTGGTGGTTCGATCCAGGCTATAACCGTCGTCGTCGTCAGCGTAGGAAACAGGCAGCGGGCAACTACCAAATGAACTTTTTAGAAGCAGTGTTTTCTTTTTTGTTTGGCGACGGCAATCCCAATGCAGATTTAGAAGAAAAGCGTTATTCCGCTATTGGTGCGGTAATTCGTAGCAACAAAGGGGCAGTAACGGGAGAACAAATTGCCCCTTACGTCGGCGAAATGGATGAAGATGAAAACTATATGCTGCCCGTTTTAAGTCGTTTTAATGGCTATCCTGAAGTCTCCCCTCAAGGGGAAATCATTTACTATTTTCCCGAACTCCAGGTAATGGCTAGCCAACGACAAACTCAATCCATTTCCTCCGCTAGTTATCTCCAAGAAAAACTCTGGCGTTTTAGCCAAGCAGGTGGCAATCAAATTACCCTGGCTGCAGGTTTGGGTATACTCAATATTATTTTAGCTTTTGTACTTGAAGGTCTATTACAAGATGGTGCGATCGCAGCGCAATTAGGGGGAATCGTAGCATTTGCGGATTCTATTTCTTGGTTTTTACTCGGCTACGGTGTTTTATATTTGGCAATCCCTCTAATACGCTATTTCTGGATTAAAGGGCGCAATCCCAAAATTATCCAGGGCAACCAAGCCCGCGAACAAAGAGCGATCGCCCTAAGTCAACCCAATCAATCTCTACGTCAAAAACTAGCCTACGCTAAACAGTTTGCAGGACAAAAAGTAATAGGTAATGATGATATTACTTACACTACTGAAGACGATTTACTAGATCAAAATATTAAAAATCAAGACCAAATCGATCGCCAATGGCAAGAAAAACTCAGATCGATGAATAATGAATAATTGAATAGTAGATAATGTGAGAGTCAGTAATCAAATATGAGTGAAATCAAAGTAGTATCAGGAACAGCGATCGCCGTAATGGGAGACGATATTGATACCGATCGCATTATTCCCGCCCGTTTTTTACGTTGCGTCACCTTTGATGGTTTGGGGGAACACGCCTTTGCTGACGATCGCACCCAGTCAAATGGCGAACATCCTTTCGAACGCCCCGAATATCAAGGAGCAAATATATTAGTCGTCAACAACAACTTTGGCTGTGGTTCATCCCGCGAACACGCACCCCAAGCCTTATCTAAATGGGGAATTCAAGCGATCGTCGGTCAAAGTTTTGCCGAGATATTTTTTGGTAATTGCGTTGCTATTGGTGTCCCCTGTCTAATTGCCTCTCCCGAAGAAATAAAACAGCTACAAACTGCGATCGCCAATAATCCAGCAGCAAAAGTAACTGTCGATTTGGATAACATGACAGTTACCAGCGAAAATCTTTCCCTGACTGTCACCATGAATGAAGGATCTCGCCAAATGTTTCTTGAGGGTACTTGGGACAACTGCGGACAACTGGTTGCCAATGCCGAAAAAATTCAAACTACTGCCACCAAACTACCTTATGTTAATTGGCAAAGTGCTTGAATTAGCCCCAGGGCGATCGAGGCAATTATTAGACGTACAGCAAGAATAATCCCAGATATCAAAAATTAATAGTTTTTGGTCATTTGTTATTTGTTATTGGTGCTGTGTAGTCAATTTCCGTAACTCTCGCGATCGCACAAAAAGACTTTATCAATAAAAGTAGGTACAGTTAATATTTTTGAGTGCCTCGATCGCAATATCGATAATTCCAGTTTAGAAGCAAAAATAAAATATATTATTAAAGAGTTTTCCAATTTCAAATATAGTAATCTAATTTAGGAGTAACCCCAGTCGTGGAGTCGCGATACAACGCAGCAGAAATAGAACAAAAATGGCAACAGCAATGGCGAGAGTCGGGCATCGATAAAACTCCCGACAAAAACCACAAGCCAAAGTTTTATGCCCTCTCTATGTTTCCTTATCCTTCGGGAAACCTACACATGGGTCATGTCCGCAACTATGTCATCACTGATGTAATCGCTCGTCTTAAAAGGATGCAGGGCTATAGAGTTCTACATCCA
>CAYXWE010000003.1:0-22412 GCA_964468145.1 uncultured Pleurocapsa sp. | reverse complement strand
TCTTTAATACTTCAGTCTTAACTGACTAACTTTTTTAGCATTCAGGAAAATCAAGGGTCGAAGTAATAACTTAAACAGAATTACTGCAGACTGTAGTTCGCTGGGAGTGTTTTTTCTCTGCCATCTACCAGGAGAACAATAAAGAATTTTCACCAATTCCCGATGTTGTTCGAGGCTGAGGTCAGAGAATTTAACGATCGCTCTTAAGGTATCGCCCTGGAGGCAACTACGAGTGATTTTGCCAGAAACAATTAATACTTCTGGTATTAACTCCACAACTATATCTGTGGCTAAATTAATCGATGGATCGATCGCGATTTCTACACCTTCTTCTGATATTTTTTGAGTTATGCCTTGATGAATAGAGCGATCGCTATAAATGTTGATTTCTCTACGCATCTCGAACCACTCGTAAAAGCTGGGCTTTGGTAAATCGAGTAGAACCATCATCGATACTGCAATAGTTATCAGGTTGTAGCTACTCCAGTACAAATTAATATCGAAACCATTTTCAACTGAATTTAGTACGCTCACAATAAAACTAATTATGGTTGCGCCAAATAGAACTACCATGGGTATTGCCAAAGACCAATTATAGTTAAACTTGTTTCTCGATAAACCTTTGGGAGTTACCTTGAATCCCTTACCGAAAGGATTGAGCATCACTTCGATTACTGTAAGCGAGACGGGAATAGTTTGAATTAAAGAATAAACATCCGAGAGCAATGCCGAACGCGATCGCCTATTCAACCAAGCAAACATAGTTAGCTGCATTGCATAGTAAGGGAAAAAGAAATAGGCAAGCTCAGAGGAAGTAGCTAGTACGGGAGTTATCCGACCAAAAATACAGACTAGAGGGAATAGTAAGAAAAACAGGCGGGGAAGACAGGTAAACCAGTGCAGCAGTCCTTCTAAATGTGCCAACCTTTGCCAGAGATTCAGACCTGGAATGGTCAGAGGATTGGATTTGATAAAGAAAGCTTGCAAAGTCCCTCTTGCCCAGCGCAGCCTTTGCTCGATATGCGCTCCAATACTTTCTGCTGCCAAGCCAGCACTAAGTTTTTCGTCTAGATATACTAGCTCGTAGCCCTTGGATGATAATCTAATGCCAGTAAAATAATCTTCACTGACGGACTCGGTAGCAAAACAACCGATTTTTTGGAGAGCCTTACGTCTGACGACAAATGATGTCCCTGCGCAGACGACGCTGCCCGCGCCATCTTTAATTAGTTGTAAATAACGATAAAATACTTCTTCTTCTGAAGTTAGGGTATCTCTTAAGCCTAAGTTTTGGGCGATGGGATCGCCGTTGTAGAAGCTTTGGGGAGTTTGAACCAAAGCAATATTATCTTTCTGAAAAAATCCTACCGTACGTTCGAGAAAGTTACTAGTAGGAACAAAATCGGCATCAAAGATAGCTACCAAATCACCAGAAGTTTGCTTGAGGGCATTGTTGAGATTGCCCGCCTTAGCATGGGCATTATCCCCTCTGGTTATATAATTGCAGCCTAATTCTTGTGCTAATTGCTTGATGCTTTGCCTTCTGGTGTCGTCTAAAACATAGACTTGTTTATTTTCATAATCTAGTCCCTGACATCCCATTATGGTGCGCTTGAGAATAAAGTCAGGTTCGTTATAGGTCGGAATTAATATATCTACTGATGGACTGTAGCTTTTTTCTTTGACCGCTACACTATATTTATCTGCTTCGCGATCGCGGTTTTTAACTGTTTGCAGCAGCAGTAGCTGCATCCCACCACCTACCATCGCCAATAGTTCCATGGAAAATAATGCCACGCTAAATATGCCATCTACGGGGTTTGACAAATTTAAGGTAGACAAGGATCGCCATGCAAAATAACGCAAAAACAAACCCAATAAAACCATTGCTACCAAGCGACGGGACCAAGTGGTAGGCTGAGGCGACAGTTTGACGACTATCTGCGCCAACACAAATAAGATCGCTGTAGGTGCGAGTAAATAGTACTCTTTAGTTACCTGTGGAGGCATCAGCCAGGCAGGAGGATTTGCTTGAACTAGATGCAGCTGAATGAATAATTCTGTGACGTGGCTATTTCCCAACAGCCAAGAAGCTGCGATCGCTCCTAAGAATCCTAACACTGACAAAATCACTAGGGTAGTAATATGCAGGGAAAATCGTCTTGATGATTTTCGGCTGGCATATACCGCCCGTCTAGATTTTGATACTGGCTTGATAGTTTGCATTATATAGTTAAGAGTGGTTATACCTATTCAAGTAGAGCCAGCTTAACAAAAGATATGTAAATTTTTAGTTAACATCCCTTTTTATCGGGACTATTTTGCGATCGGCTTATCGATTTTTTTACTTACTAAGCTTTTATTTTTAGCTATAGATTATTCATTCAAGAACTCGATCGCCAAAAACCTTATTTATCAAACATTTTTTAGTTATAATACATTGGGCTTTTTCTCTAAACATATCAGAGAAAAAGCCCGATTGTCTTAGCCTAGCTATCTTAAAGCCGATCGAGTTCGAGGGAACGCTTTTTGGTGATTACGATCGCCGATTAAATTAGTATGCCGATTTAATAATTAGACCTATGGGTATAAGTACTGAGTTATCATAATTTTTGGGCAATTTTTTGAGCAACATAATTATTAATTCGTAATTCGTAATTAATGGGTACAAGCTTCCATCAAAAGTTTCCCAAAAGAGTGGTTTTAAATCAGTGAATTACGAACTAATAATTACGAATTGGAGCGATTGAACTTGACTAATGACTCATAACAAATGACAAAGAACTATTAATTGTCGAGTTACTGTTTATTCAATGACCAATCGTAGTCTAAATACTTGACCTTATAATCATTTTGCTTTAAAAATTGTACGTCTTGGGGTTCTAATTGAGAAGTAAAATAATTGAGTACCGCTCTTTGTTGTTCGTTACCGTTAAACTCTTCATCAACTCCATAAGTCTTAATAAAGTCCTTACCATACCATTTAAAAATAGAGGATAGATAAACTTTATTATCTTGACGATCTAACTCCAAACCATGAATGCTGTTAGCGAATTTTACAGTTTGATCGTTTAGTTGGGCATCCAATTTTTCTGGTAAATATGGTTCGTTACGCAAAGGAGGACAACTAATAGCAGCACAGACTAATGCTACATGAATTCTCGGCTCATTAAAGTCTTTACGCAGTATGTCATGCTCGATATTATCGAGGGTTTTCTCTTCTCCCACCAAATCGAACTTGCGTCTGTTCCAAACTCCTCTAATATCTCGAATACTATCTTTGATTGGTTCTTGATCGATAATAGACTGTAGGGTAAGGGAGTTGTAAGCATTACTCAAAAAAGCAATTTTTTTGTTCTCACTCCAAGAGGCATAAGTAGCAGGAGAAACTTCCCCCAAGGATTGATTAAAACGATCTAGCTGTTCTCGATTTGCCTGTAGGTCAGCATAATCTACTAACCCGCTATCGTCTACGTAAGTCTCTAGTACTTGGGCATAATCTTGATAGTCGAAGGATTGATTGACCGCAACTTTTTCTGTATTTGTTTGCGAGATATTGTTACTGGCGGGGGCGATCGAGGCTTGAAAAGAACCAGTCGAATTAGCACAACTAGCGATCGCCACAGTACTGAGAATTCCCGCCAAAAGTAGAGTCTTATTCATAGCTTTAATTAAAAAGTATCATTTTTCATTATCAGAACCGATTAAGGTGAGTTTCGGTTGAGAATAAAATGAATTTTTCTTAAATAGAGCCAACTATAGCACTACCCAACTCAACATCGACCTAATTTTACTTCAATCAACTTACGATATATCGTCGCCAAAACATCGGCAATCGCATCTTCAATCGAGTCGTTTATATACTTACTAAATAATATATATATGGATAGATATTAGAAGCCACTTTATTACATAAACTGAATAATAAATAAAAGATTAAATAGTCATGGAAACATTTGCCAGATTTGGCTACGCTGCTAAAGGTTTTGTTTACGCTGCGATCGGCATACTAGCATTATTGGCAGCGTTTAGTATTGGTGGCGAAACTACAGGGACAGCAGGAGCTTTGCACGCGATCGCTCGACAACCTTTCGGCAAAATGTTATTGGGCATAATTGCGATTAGTCTGCTCGGCTATGTCATCTGGAGGTTAATTCAAGCATTTAACGATCCTGGAAACAAAGGTCATGATACCAAGGGCATACTAACTCGTCTCGGCCATATTTTGAGTGGTATTACTTATATTGGCGTAGCAGCAAATGCAGGTTTGCTGGCGATGGGATCTAGTAGTAGCAGCAGTGGCGATAGCTCAAAAGAAGACTGGACGGCGATGGTAATGCAGCAGCCTTTCGGTAGATGGCTGGTTGGAATTGCTGGTGCAGTTACTATTGGAATTGGTTTGTGGCGCATTTATCGTGCTTACAAAACCAAATTTCGCCAACAGCTCAATCTCCAAAATCTAAATCATCGACAACAAAACTGGCTGGTTAATATTAGCCGTTTCGGCATCGCTGCTAGAGGAGTCGTGTTTATTGCTATTGGCTTTTTTGTATTGAAAGCTGCCAAAAATTATGACCCCGAAAAGGTAAAGGGACTAGATGGCATATTACTAAGTTTAGCTCAACAACCTTTTGGCAAAGCATTGCTTGCTTTGATGGCATTAGGATTAATTTCTTATGCAATGTATTTATTTTTACAGGCTCGTTACCGTCGTATCAAGCTCAGTTAACTAGTAGAGTCGGGAACGAAAAAACAATTCGCTTTCGAGCTAGGTAAAAACCACGTAATTTACAGCGTTTTTCACGTCAGTAGACCACAGTTATTAAAAGGAACGCAAAAGGCTTAAAGCTTACAGCTTATGGCATAGAGCTACGAGGTAGTTAATCAAGAGCGTAGTCTATTAAATTGAAAACGGCTGTATAAGATATTCATAAAGTAATTATTTAGTTTGCATAAAGTTATGAATAGGTTAACCGATTGTTAATAAAATACTCTGTACATAACATCAAACTTAAATATATATCTATGGAAAAAAAATATTTATCAGAACATTTAGAGCTACCAGCCTATGGTTTATCCCCACAAAAAGTAACTAAATTTTTATTAAAAGTTATTGCTATCTTGATTGTGGGCAACATTGTAGAGAGAGAAATTGTTCAGTGGTTAAATTTAACTAATGGTAGTGAAATTATTCCCCATTACTTTAATTTCGATCGCGAATCTAACTTTCCCACTCTATACTCTGTTTTAACCTTAATTTTTTGTAGCTATTTACTACACCTTATTGCTATAGTCAAAAAATCTAGACAGGCAAAATTTGCTAACTATTGGAAAGCCCTATCTTTTATATTTTTATACATAGCTATAGATGAAGCCTGCACTATTCACGAGATCTTAATTCCGATTTTACAAGGGGCAACAAATGCTGGAGGAATTTTCTACTTTGCTTGGGTAATTCCTGCTTTATTCTTACTAGTTATTTTCTTGCTAATTTTCAAAAAATTTATTCTCAGTTTACCCGCTAAAACCAGAACCATGTTTATTTTGGCTGGCTCTATATACGTAGGCGGAGCGCTCGGCATGGAAATGGTGGGAGGATATGTTGCAGATACTTTTGGCTTTGAAACATTTGCTTACGGTATGGCTGCGAGGATCGAAGAATTATTAGAAATGTTCGGTATTCTTATTTTTATCAATCAACTGTTAGTTTATTTACAATCTCAACTAACTAATATTCGCGTTGTTTTATCTTTTAAATCTTCAAAAATTAATAAATCTTCAAAAACCCAACCCAGTAGAATGAGCTTAAATTAGTAATTGGCTACGGTAACTTATAGCTGGCGACGCGAATGATTAATTGTCCCTGAGTAGGATTGCGAGTAAAAATAAATTCACCCTTTCGCTTTTCTTGGCGAGACAAAAAATCTACCTGCTGTCTGCCAGTTTCTACAGCTCGATCCTTGAATGATAGTTGAGCCACAATTTCTACAGATTCGACAGTTTCTCCTCCAGAATTCTCTACAGAGAAAGGGACATAATACTGGCGATCGATATGTCTAATGTTTGACCCTGTAGTGACAGATAAAATTGGCGGATTGTTATCCCCCGTAATCCAAGTATAGGCAATCAAAAAGACGATAATGCTTACTATAAATAAAGAGATGCTAAAACTCACCTTTTCAGCAAGCGATCGCCGACTAGGTTTTTGCTGCATAGTATAATTCTATTAACGATTGAGTACCAAAAACTATACTGCCAAACGTCCTGCAGCACCACCAATACTGGCTGGTAAGGCTAAAATAATGCTATAGCGCAGCCAAATAAACCAAGGATCGCTCAAAGAAACTTTTTGAAAGAACCACAACATTAGTATCCCCGCCACCAAAGATATTAAATAGGATACTATGGTTTCGCTTTGGGGAGTTTGAAACAAACCCTGCTGCTGATAGCGTTGTTGATAATTGCTGATAGTAGAGGCAAACACAATTCCATAGGAAATCAGCAGCGAGGTTGCCACAATAATCAAAAGTCTCAAAGGAGAAGCGGAGGCTGCTAAAACAGTAACCTCATCAGTAGGAGCGATGCTAAAGGCAATAAACAAAGAACCAATCAAAGTTGCGCTAAAGTCGGCAATAGTATCTTGCCAAACAATTTTTTGTCGATTGCGATTGGTTTTAGGATTCCGATAAGATGACATTTCAACTTCCTCATCTCCAGTTAAAAGCGATCTCGAAAATGCCACTCCCAAAGCGAAGGGTACACCTTCAAAAACTATTTTGCCCAAAATTTCCAGTAAAGGAGTTTGCCAATCAATTCGTTTTAAAATTACGAGCATTAGCGTGGCGCAGACTATACCAATAGCTAAAGTTTCGATGGTTTCGGCGATCGCACCAAGCAGTGTATCGCTTTCTTGGGGGCGAAATCCTTCAATACGATTGAGTAAAAAGATAATGATAAAAGTAACGCCCAAAACACTCAATAATATTGGCGATCTAACATAAGAGCCAATAAACCAAACTTCCATTGTGTAGAGCAAGGGTATACCAAATAAAAATCCTCCTGAAGCTCCACTGATTATTTCTTTTAACTCTTGTTGCCAGTTATCATCTTTTCTCTGGCGATCGCGATTTTTATGGGCTTGTTTCACGCTGATTAAAATAGCTTTAAATATCAAAAACATCGATAGTCAAGTCTATTTTATGCTCGACTATCGATCGAATTTCAATATTATAGAAACGTTACGAATTTTGATTAACGTGCTTCTGTACCCTGGTTAGGATCTCCTGCTACATCGTTTCTTGCTCCAGGTGCTTCTGGTTCTGAACCATCGCGGGTTTCGATGCCAGCTTCTTGTCCAGTTTTGCGCTCTTGAGGATTTAAAGGGGTTTGCAATCCACCATCAGCTACGGGAGTTCCTTGTTCGTTTTTAGGTGCGTTATCCATATTATTAATTTAGTGTTTTTATTATGCTTACTGCATTTCTTATTATTCAAAATAAATAAAATTTTATTACCTATCTTGGGATAGAAAAGTTACTACAACTTTTAAAGTATATCCATAGTTATAGCTACAATTACTGCTATCTATCTCATAAGTAGGATGTAAATCGAAAAAATTATTAATACTTTTAAAAGTAGCTGGAATACATAAAGAGAAAGGAACAAATAAACTATGGCTTTAGCAAAAATTGCCGACCTATATCCTGATTATAAAGAAGAAATTTTTGGTGGCGAAGATATTAAAAGCTTTTCTGTCTACGACTATACTAACGACAAAATAGGTTCAGTTCACGACATTATTGTTGACGAGACTGGTCGCTTTCGTTACCTTGTTTTAGACACGGGTTTCTGGATCTTTGGCAAGAAAGTTCTATTACCAGTAGGTAGAGCTAGCGTTGACTATGCTCAAGAACGAGTATATGCAAAAGGCTTGACCAAAGAACAGGCTGAAAACCTACCCGAATACGACGATGACATGACTATCGATTATGACTACGAAGAAAGAGTCAGAATGGTCTATAGAGGCGTAGAATACGATAATGATAACACCGTATACCTACAGGAAAATGCAACCAAAGGCTTTGATAGCGGTGCATACAACAATGATGCAGTAAGTACAGCAGATTCCTACGATTACGACCGCGAACCCAGTTTATACACTCATCAAGAAGCTGACGGTCGTCAAAGCCTCAAACTTTATGAGGAGCGTCTAATCGCCAACAAAGAACGCTTCCGCGCGGGTTCGGTCACAGTAGGCAAGAAAATCGAAACTGAAACTGCTTCTGTATCTGTCCCCGTTGAAAAAGAAAGAGTCATTATCGAGCGCACTAACCCCACAGATTCTACCGCAGTTACCCCTGGAACGGCTGACTTCAACGAAGGAGAAATCGCACGAGTAGAAGTTTATGAAGAAACTGCTGATATTCAAAAGCAAGCTTTTGTCCGCGAAGAAGTGAGCATTCGCAAAGAAGTGGAGAAAGATACTGTATCTGCTAGAGAAACAATTCGTCGTGAAGAGTTGGAAGTAGAAACTGACGGCGATGCCATCATTGAAAGATAATAAGCAGTTTGGCAAAAATATTAATTACCAAATCAATATAGTAAGGCGAGTAATACCCGCCTTATTTTTTTTGAGAAAAAATAATCTCTATCTCAAGTCGAATGTATAGCTACCTAAATCTAAGTTAACTTTTATAAATAGGTGACACGTTCCCTGAGCTCTAAAGCCAGGGTTTGCGTCTTACCGCCTTCCACGGCTAGAGGTTAACTCTACCGAGTGTTTTCGCTAAAGTTAACCCAGCCGACGAGAAGCCCAGGTTGAGGATAGTTATACTAAGGCTCACCCAGTACGTTCGACGATGGAGTCTTGCTATAGCTTTCCCTGCCAGGGCTTTATTCTCTACTGTTCCCAGATTACGCATAAAACGTATTCTAGCGGTTAATCTTCATTTTTTCCTAAGATACGGCGGGTGCAGAGGAAGAAAGAAGACTTCGCTGTTAAAATGACTTTTTCCTATATTTAGGCAAGGAGCTAGTGTTGCGTATTAAAGGTGGTGCGGATAGAATAACCAGAATTCCCGATTTATTGCTAGAAAAAGTAACGCTGCTGAGTATTTCTTCAATTTTGGCAGTGGTCATGCTTTCTACCAACTCAACCAATTTCGGCTTGATTAGCTTATCGATTTCTGAGCGTATTTGCTGGCTCAATTCTTCTCGACCAAATCCCCAAAGACTTTTTTCGACAGGAGTTAGAGCTTCTTCATTGACAATAGCCAAATATCGAGAGAATAATTTGCAGGTTATTTTTTGCGGTGGATGTGCTGTTTGTTCTCTATACAAAGCTTTAATGCCTTGGGATAGATTTTTTTCTAGCTGGTTACAAGTCGGAGGTAAGTTGGTCATTTGTGGTATGTCTAATATTGCAATCTGCATGGGGTAATTATCTGCTGGCAGCTCAAATGCCCGCTTGTTTTATGGCGAAGTCTCGAATCAAACGTGGAAACAAACAGATCGAGTTAGTACTTGTCTGATTGCCTACTAAGTTGATTTGCGCTGTCAAGAGATTGGAATAGCCTAAGGTGATGCTAAAAAAGTTATGAGTTTTCCCGTTTTAAAAGCCGTAACTTTTTCTATCTGGTTACCATCTTAAGAAAAAATAAAGAATATAATAACTACTGTTTGATAGATATTGTTGATATATCGATCGCTTTATTTCTTTTGACAGTAGACAAGAAAACAGCAAAAGCTTAGGAAACATTAAAAGTTTGTCAACTTTTGTAACTAAAATCGATATTTTGTTAGCTTAAGTCAACGATCGGACATCAAATAGGCAATAATTATATAAGTTATTAATATCTCTAATAGCTTTGCGGTATTGCCTCTTCTACTTATTGTTCGACGAACAGGAATATCCAAAAATTGAGAGATAGCACGACCCATTTTCTAAATAGTGAGTTCGATCGGGTAAGTAATTGTTTCACTTTTGGCGAAGCGTCGTCCGTTCTTCAGTTATGGAATATAAGAATGGACTATCAAAAATCTGCGGATTTTACTAATTTCGAGTTAGATACCGTTCCTTCAATTTTAATCGTGGATGATGACGAAGATAATCGGTTATTGCTGCAACATACTATAGCCATGTTTGGCTGGACTTCTATGGCAGCTGCAAATGCCTTAAATGCTATTAAGCTAGCCAAAACTCAGCAACCAGACCTAATTTTACTAGATATAGTGATACCAAATATCAGTGGATTACAGATTGCCACTATGCTCAAGCAATACAAATCGACTAGCCATATTCCCCTGATTGCGGTCACAGGTCTGGCAGAATTAGAAGAACAAAGTTTAATTTTAGCTTCGGGTTTTAATGATTATATTTGCAAGCCATTTTTCCTAGATAAAATTTATCAGGCGATCGCCTCTAATCTTAGCCTCGATCTGAATTATAAACATAGTTAACGTGAGTTCGGGATAAGGACATTTATTTGTCAGGGTAGCTGTTAGCTACTAGATACCCGCCATTAGCTTCAGGCTGCCGCGACAAGCGGATTTTAAATCCGCGTCGGGGGTGCGCCGCCCCAGGACGCATACCCAATCACCTTGTTAAAAGCCCCAACATATATAGCTTTTAGCTTAACCCGAACTCACGTTAGTTAGATAAATTACCTCGTATCTGCTAATTTTAGTCTATCTTCGCTTTCAAACTACGGCTTCTGTCAGCTTTTTTCTTCGTCAAGCGTATTTCTGGCGCATTCTGCAAAAATATAATTATCCCCAGATAGCCAGTTTCGATGGCCGAGTCGGTCATAATATCTATTATTTCTACCTCTAAAATTTTGCCGACTGCCTGTTTGACCTGTGTCGTAAAATCTTCGCTAATAGCCAATCTAACACTGCGTGCGAGATCTACTCGGGAATGTTTAAATAATATTTCTTCTATGCTGGTGACGCTACCTTCGGCAACAATCGCAACTTTATCCGCAAAAAGATGACAGGTAATCTTACTTAGCAAATGTCCGAATTGTTGGCGATATAGAGACTGTAAGGTCTGGGACATCTGCCTTTCTAGCTGACCGCGAGTGGGTAAAATCTTTTCCATATCCATGCCATTGTCCTCTCTTATTTAGAACTAACACGTTCTTTAAGTTATGTTAATTATTATAAATAAAACTTAATATTTTTTCTGTACGGATTTCTACATTAGTTAGCCATCTACCAAGCAAACAAAACTCGTGGTATTCAATTTCAGATGGGGCATTGGTAAATCAAGGTATGATTTACACCAATTCTTGACATACTCACCGCCCTAAAAAGAACGGTGATTCTGGGGTCAAACGGCAACAGCAGTCTGGGACTGTCTTACATCGCCTAGCCCAAGAGTTGATGCCCCAACTCTTAGCAAATTAACTGAAGCGTTCCAATCCCTTGGTATATCTTTAGTTTGGCAGTTCGGGCAATCCCAAAATCTATCTTTCAAACTCAATTCTTTATGGACATACCCACAATGCGAACAGGTTTTAGAACTTGGATAGTAGCGGTCTACAAAATGAACTACTTTTCCTTTGATGACTGCAACAGTTTGAAGGATTTCTAAGAAAGTAGCAAAGCTTAAATCGCTAACCTTTCTACCCCACAACCGTTTCATCCCATCTAAATTTAAGTCTTCAAATATTAGTACATCGTATTTATTAGTTAAATCATGCGACAACTTCCAAAACCAATCACGACGTTTATGAGAAATATCCTCATAAATCCGATTGAGATGGTCTTTAGCTTTGTACCAATTATTTGAACCTTTTTGTTTGCTAGATAAATTGCGCTTAGCTGCCTTGAGTCTATTTCTAGACTGGTTAAAAAACAAAGGAGACTGAATTGATGTTCCATCACTCACTGTTAAAAATGTTCGTAGACCATAATCGAAGGCTGCTATCTTACCAGTCACGACTCCGAACGATTCATCCACACAATCAGTTACAACCAAGATCAATAGCTCACCCAAATTGTTTCTTTTAACAGTGAGTGTTTTAACTTTACCTTCTATTTCTCTGCTTTTTGAAAACTTATAAACTCTATTGCCAATGCGTATTTTGTTGCCAGATAAAAATTTATACCCAGCTTGTTTGAGCGTGAAAGATTTGTACTTTCTAGTTTTCTTGAAACTAGGTGGTCTAGTTCCTCTTTTGTGCTGTTTGAAGAAAAGCTTGTATGCCTTTTCTATTCGCTGGCAAATGTCTTGTGCAGCCTGTGAACCTACTTGCTGCCAATATCTAATACGTTTACGTAGCTTGGCAATATGCTTCATCAGCTTGTACACATTTAAGTGCTTACCAAACATCTTGTAGTATCGCTTATGCAAAGCAATACAATGATTATAGATACTGCCACTAGCGTTTATTTGCCAATGGATACGTCTACTTTGCTTGGTTTTGTACAACTTAAATTTATACGTTTTCATGGATTAATTTTACCATGAATACTACATCAAAAGTCGTGCTAGAAGCACGAGGCTTTAGACCCAATTATTTCGGTAAAGTAATAGAAAGTTTACCCCTGTTTTATCCTTTTACTATTGCGCCGAAATCGGCTAAAACCCTAGCATGGTTGCGGAGTAAACCCAAAAGATTTAAACGATTGCGTTTGATATCAGCGTTTTCCGCCATTACCAAGACGCTATTTTCTCCATCAAAGAAATTGCTAACTACAGGAGCAATTTTGGTTAATCCATCTACTAATAGTTGGTAGTTACGCTGCTCTTGCGATGCCTCTGTCTGAGGTAACAATTCGACCAAACCATTATAAAATTCTTGTTCGGATGACTCCTCAAACAAATCGGGATGAATATGATCTTGTGGATCTAATGCCTTGGTATCTAAATTGCCTTTGGATGCCAAACGAGCGGAACGATTGATTGTTTCGTATATTTCGTTTAACTTACCGTTATCGCGGATTTCTTGGAGGAATAAAGCGCGATCGCGTACATCTAATAAATCTTCTAAAGCTCGCTCTGTATATTCTGCATCTTCTTCTCCTAAAATAGCATTGACGAGATCGTAATCAATGTTGTTTTCGTCTTGTAATAAAGTCCTAATTCTCTGTAAAAAGAACTCTTGTAAAGCTGTTAGGGGCGATTGTGCATCTGGATGTGCGGAAACAAAATCTGCTGCATCTTGTTTTAATAACTCGTTTAAATTAATACCTAAATCTGCATCCCAAGTAATATTAACAATACTATTAGCAGCACGACGTAAAGCAAAGGGATCGCTCGATCCTGTGGGAATCATACCAATACCAAAAATACCAATTAATGTATCAAGGCGATCGCTGATACCGACAACTCGACCATTGAGAGTACTAGGCATAACATCATCTGCACCCCTGGGCAAATAATGCTCGACTATTCCCTTGGCTACTGTAGGTGACTCGCCACTGACTACTGCATATTTTTCTCCCATCACTCCCTGTAGTTCGGGAAATTCATAAACCATCTGGGTAACGAGATCGGCTTTACATAGCAAAGCAGTACTTTCAATTTCGTTATGTTCTTCTTCGGTAGCATCTAGCTGTTGGGCGATTGTTTTGGCTGTATCGATGATGCGATCGACTTTATCCCGCATTGAACCAAGTTTTTCTTGGAAAGTAACGTTTTCTAGTTGAGGAAGATAGGTATCTAAATGCTCGTCGCAGTCTGCCTGATAAAAGAATTGGGCATCTGCTAGTCTGGCACGAATTACTCTGCCATTACCCTCGGCAATAATCTCTTTTTTATTGGGATCGCCATTGGAAACGGTAATAAAGTTGGGCAACAAAGCGTTGTTGCCATCTTCTTTATGTACGGGAAAATAACGCTGATGACTCACCATCACAGTCGTAATTACTTCTGTGGGTAACTTGAGAAACTCTTCTTCAAACTTACCTGTAACTGCAGTGGGATACTCTACTAAATCGATGACCTCTTCAAGCAAGTCGGGATATATTTCTGCTTTACCGCCTAATCGCTCGGCTTCTGATAAAATTTCGGCAGTAATCTTTTCTTTTCTACGATTAGAATCTACTTCTACCGATGCCGATCGCATTGTTTGGACATAATCACTAGCCTTAGTAATACTAATAGTGTCAGGATACAATACTCGATGTCCGCGAGAAGTGCGATCGCTTTGAATAGTTTCCGATCCATTGACCAACTCTATGGGTAAAACTTCTCCATCCCACAAGGCTACCAGCCAGCGTATTGGACGAGGAAAGCGCAAATCTCCATCGCCCCAACGCATAAAACGTTTACCTTCTAAACCCGCGATCCATTGCGGACACAGTTCCTGCAAAATATCTTGAGTATTACGACCTTTGATTTGTTTTTGGATAAAGAGAAATTCACCCTTGGGAGTATCGCGAATTTCAATATCTTCTAGAGTTACACCCTGTTTGCGAACAAAACCCTCTGCTGCTTTGGTGGGTTGACCGTCTTTGTATGCTGCTCTAACGGGAGGCCCTTTAACCTCTTCTTCTCGATCTTTCTGCTGGCTAGGAATATCTTTGATTAATATGGCTAAACGGCGAGGAGTTCCATAATATTCAATGGTTGCAGGAGTTAAAAACTCTTCTGATAAACTTGCGGGGACTTTAGTTTTCCATTGCGCGATCGCACTACTTACAAAATCTGCTGGTAGTTCCTCTGTACCTACTTCTAGTAAAAAATTAGCCATAAAAAAATTTACCGATTTCCATATCGTTTAATCAGGATAACAGGAATCATTTAACATTTAGCATTTAGCATTGAACATTTATCAGTTAGTAAAGGGCTTCTACAAGCGATCGCTTTAAATTTTGATTTTCTGTTGAGTAGTTCAATTTTTCCCTGGACTAATATTTGTGTATGAGATATTTTGTTCATGGCAATTTTTCAAATAAAGTTGCCAAGATAGTATTAGAAAATAAAAAACCTTCAGGATCGCTGAGGCGTATATTGGCGATCGAAGATAAATCAATTCGATCGGGCTTAATTAGTTGGCGATCGCTATTTAAGACTTCAATCCATCCCTGGCGATGATAGGGCTGCATACACGTCCAAATCTTTTGTAATGTATCTGGTTCAAATTGTACGGTGTTTACTCCTTCTGTTAACCGCAAACCCAGCATCAAAGTTTCTAATAAATAATCTGTTGCAGATATTTCGGGCGCATCTACAACCGCACCTGCTTCTAACCAAGCATAGTATTCTCTACGAGTGCGGGGGCGAGTAAATCTTTTATTATTTACATAGCTGGCTGCGCCCATCCCAAAACCGTAATAGGGCTTGTTTTCCCAGTAGACGCGGTTGTGCTGGCATTGATAGCCAGGTCGAGCATAATTAGATATTTCGTAATGCTCGTATTTTGCAGCAGTTAGAGTTTGTCGAGTCAGACGATACATTTGGGCGGTATCATCATCGTCGGGTAGGGGGGTTTCTCCTGGCTGGTATTGTTTGCCAAAAGCGGTAACTGGTTCGAGTACCAGATCGTAACAAGATAAATGCTTGGGGGCGATGGCGATCGCTTTTTGTAAAGATGTCTGACACTGTTCTAAAGTCTGATGGGGTAAACCTGTAATTAAATCTAAACTGAAGTTTTCAACGTTAAGTTGCTCGATAATATCGATCGCTTCGGTAACATCTTCTAATGTGTGCGATCGCCCGCATATCTGAAGTAATTCTGGCTCGAAGGTTTGTACTCCCAAACTAAATCGATTTAAACCCGCAGCCAAATATCCCTGCAGGCGATCGCGATTAAAAGTTCCAGGATCGATTTCCATCGAAATTTCTGCATCCGTAGCAATGCCAAAGTGTAAGGCGATCGTCTCGATAATACTCGATAATTCTGCTGGAGATAATAAAGAAGGCGTACCGCCACCAAAGAAGATAGTTTGAATGGGATGGGCGATCTTAGTTGTCAATTGAATATCTTTAATTAATGCTGCAAGATATTCTTCCACCATCAAAGATGCGGATTTTCCTCCTTTGTCTCCCACTACCGAAATGGGAAAATCGCAATAGTAGCAGCGACGACGGCAAAAAGGAATGTGGATATAAATTGATGTGGGAATTGTTTCTACCAAATTACAGCTTTATTACTCATTACTTATTACTTATTACTCATTACTTATTACTCAAACAAGTTTTCATCCTACCAAAAGATTTTCTTCGGGATATTGCAAAGTACTGGGGCTAGGATCGCCAATAATAGCTGCAATTAAAATCAAAATACTAACTCTGCCGACATACATTGCAAATACTAAAACGATCTTAGAAGCGGTGGCAAAACTAGAAGTAATACCTGTAGATAAACCCACAGTGGCAAAGGCAGAAATTACCTCAAATAAAATTGGCAAGAATTCAAAATCATGATCGATCGCCGAAATCAGAATAGTTACTAAAACAATTGATGCTGCAGTTCCAAATACTACCGCTACTGCTTTGAGAATCAAAGTGCTGGGGACTTCCCGTTGATACAGAATCACATTATCTTTGCCTCGTAAAACTGATTTGGTGCTGTTGTATAAAATTCTGAAGGTAGTAGTTTTGATGCCTCCGCCAGTACCGCTGGGGCTTGCACCAATAAACATAAATCCCATAGTGATAAACAAGCCTGCAGTAGTCATCTTGCCCAAATCGATGCTATTAAATCCTGCTGTTCTGGTGGACATTGACTGAAACCAAGCAGCCAAAAATTTATCTTGGAAACTGAGATCGGCTAAAGTACCAGGATTATTTAATTCGGTTAAGAAAAAAGCCACTGTACCGATAAACAATAGTAAAAGAGTAGTGCTAACAACTACCTTGAAATTTAGAGAAAAACAAAATCTTTCGGACTTGCCTTTAATTCGATCGACTATCCACAGGTACATTTCAATAATTACCTGATAACCAATGCCCCCAAAGATGACCAAAGCAGGAATAACTAGATTGACCGACCAAGAAGAACGATAACCGACCAAACTATCAGAAAAAAGGCTAAATCCTGCATTATTCCAGGCACTAATGCTATGAAAAACCGAATACCAGATACCAGTTGACCAACCAAACTCTCGGACGAAGGTACGTAATAATAAGAAAATTCCTGTAAGTTCAAAGATCATGGTGGTGGCAATAATCGATCGCACTAAATTATTACTTCCCTGCAAAAAAGGGCGATCGAATGATTCTTGAATGGCAAATTTTTGTCGCAGGTCAAACTTTCTACCCAAGAGTAAAATTAAAAAGGTAGTGGTCATCATGTACCCCAAACCACCAACTTGAATCAACAACAAAATAGTTAACTGTCCCCAGAAGGAAAAATCCTTGCCCGTATCTACCACGGCTAAACCAGTCACGCAGACAGCAGAGGTAGAAGTAAACAAGGCGGTAATCAAGCTATTCCATTCCCCTGTCGTAGTGGCAAAGGGCATCATCAGCAATAACGTTCCGATCGCGATCAGAACCAGAAACCCCACACAAATTGTCCGCGCAATAGTCATGAATATAATTTAATTTATTTTTTCAGTTATTTAATTATCAATTATTAATTAACCTACTTCTAAATTACTATTAGTGCGATCGATTAACCACTCGACCAAATTTTGCCATTCTTTAGAGTTAGTCAAACTATTAGCATCTAATTTTACTCCCCAATTACGAGAAAACTCGGCAAAACTTTCAATCCAACTAATTAAAGTTTCTGTACCCGAATTGGGACGATAGTGCCAGGCTTTTTTAAGATACTCTATTGTTTCGGTTTGATGCCCCGTATAGTGAAGATACCAAGCAATCCAGGTCAAAGTACCATAACGGACAGACTGCTCCATTAATCTGATTTTACTCGGTATGTTGGGTTGAGCAAAAAAATCATCAGTGACGGCTAAAAGCGATCGCGCCTGGGGCAAACCCTTGTGCATTGCACTTTCTGTATGCTGACGATAGTACACTGTAATCTGCTTGAGCCAGGCTGTTTTACAACCTTTTAGAGCCAATTTTAAAACTAAATTGGTATCTTCAGCGGGAGGGAAACGCGGATCGAAACCGCCTACATACTGTAACCATTCACGACGAAACATCATGGCACTGGGTAATACTGGTTTCCAGCGCAACCAATTGGTTAGATCTAGTTCGGGAATATTTTCCCAAGGACGAACTTCCAACAATTTATTCCCTTCCGCATCTACCCGTTGCCAACCACTGTGAACCATCCCGACATCTGGACGCTTGAGCAATATATTCCCCTGGGCTGCTAGCTTCCCAGGAAAGAAATAGTCATCCGCATCTAAAAAAGCGATTAGATCGCCTTTGGCAATAGATATACCGTGATTGCGGGCTGCTGCAACTCCTTGATTTTTTTGTTTAATATAGCGAATGCGATCGCCATAGGGCTGAAGAACTTCTTCTGTATCATCTGTCGAACCATCATCAATAATAACGATCTCAAAAGTACAGTCCTCTTGCATGAGGACACTTTCTACAGCTTGAACAATATAGGCAGCACAATTATAACTAGGTATGATTACGCTGACTTGTGGCGAGCCATTTGTCATTTATCACTTACCATTTATTATTCGTCATTTGTCATTCGTCATTTGTCATTCATCATTTGTCATTTACCATTCGTCATTTGTCATTTGTCATTTATCATTTACCATTCGTCATTTACCATTCACTAGACCTCTTGCAAAACTTATAGCAGTTAAGGGGGTTCAATGTTTAATGTTTAATGTTCAATGTTTAATGTTCAATGTTCAATGTTTATTAATTCCTGGCTACTACTATGCCATAAGCATCTGGATTGAGGTACTTTTGGGCAGCCGTTTGTAAATCTTGGGCGGATACAGATTGAATGTGCTGGGGATAATTGAGGGCTGGGGCGAGATCTTGTAGCTGAGAATAATAATAACCATAAAGGTTGGCGCGATCGCTGGGACGTTCGTTGGCAAAGACGAAGCGGTTGGCTACCTGAGTCCGAATACGGTCGATATCTTTGGCAGCAATGGGTTCGGTTTGAATAGCTCTGATTTGATTGGCGATCGCTTGTTCTACTTCGGCAAGATTTTTGGCAGGTAAGGCAGCAGAAATATAAAATACTCCCTGATGAGTCTGGGTCATGTTGCTGACACCAATTTGATTGACCAAACCTTTC
This sequence comes from uncultured Pleurocapsa sp., assembly GCA_964468145.1. GTDB lineage: Bacteria > Cyanobacteriota > Cyanobacteriia > Cyanobacteriales > Xenococcaceae > Waterburya. Next base: position 3,280 of record CAYXWE010000003.1, on the reverse strand, counting down.
TCTTCCCGCAATTCTCTAAAGAAACGGGATACCTTACCTTGTCCCAGAATTACTGCCAATATATCTAGGGCATAAGTCTCATCCAAATTTTCCATTCCTGGGACGCGCCACATCATTACTAAACGCGCCTGCTGGAGAGATTTATCGGTATATTCATGACGGACGGTTTCCGTAAAAGGCTGCTCTGGAGTCAGATCTGGGACGGTGTTTTTGGCATACTTACTGCCCGCATCGTAATGCTTATCAAAGGCAGTAGCAACAGTATCAATCAACTCTTCGACGGGTAAATTACCCACTACGGCTGCTGTCATAGACTGGGGTTGATACCACGCACCATGAAATCGTTGCATTTGTTGCGATCGCAAGTTTTCAATTACAGTTGCAGGGCCCAGTACGGGGCGACGATAGGGTAAAGTTTGATAGCAGGTTTCCATCGCTCGATAAAAAGTGCGACGGCGGGGACTATCTTCCGAACGACGGATTTCTTCTAATACTACAAGCTTTTCTCGTTCAAAGGCTTCATTTTCTAAGCTAGGATTTAGCACTACATCTAACTGTAGGGGTGCTAGTTCGGCAAAATCTTTGGGTGCAGTTGTAATATAGTAGTGGGTATAATCTTGGCTGGTAGCAGCGTTAGTCACCGCACCTCTTTTTTCAATTAACTGCTCGAACTCACCGACATTTAAATTGGGCGTACCTTTGAAAACCATGTGTTCTAAAAAGTGAGCCATGCCATTGATTTCGTCATTTTCTTTGGCCGATCCCACATCGATCCACACGTTAAGGTTTACCGCGTCAACGGGCATCTGTTCGGCAACGATTGTTAGACCATTATCCAGCTTTTTTATCGTAGGCGCGTTGAGCTTTGGTTGTCTAATGAGGATGGAAGTCATATATATATGTTTAGCTATAGAAAATATATGGAAAACTTATAGTTATTCTAATAGTTATTTTCTCCTGTCGGTTAATAGCTTAAATTAAGAACGGATTGCAGGTGCTAAAAAATTAATCAGTTTAGATACAGTCGTTGTAATCGTTTCGGGATTATTATTCTGAATTAATGCACCAGGCTTATTGGCTTCGGTTAGTACTCTTAATAATACGGCGATCGCTAAATCTAATTTCCAAGTTAGTTCGGTACGAGATAAATCGGGCAGCGATCGCCCTAACGCATCTAAAAAAGCTCTTTGAGTCTGGCTAAACTCTTGCTCTGCAATCTGTCGTACGGGATTGGGTTCTAAACGACAGCGTCCCATAAATCTGGCGCAGCTAATCTTATTTTGAGCAGCAGTTTTTTCGGGTCGATCGTGATTGAGAATGACTTCAAAGGCAGGAGTTAGAAACGCTTCTAAAATCTGTTCTACTGTAAGGTTTTCGTATTTTGCCTGATACTGTTTTAGTTTTTTCAGCTCGCCTTCTACTATGGGCTGGGCGGTTCTTGCTATTACCGCCCGCAACAAACCTTCTTTTGAGCCAAAATGGTAGTTGACCGCAGATAAATTAACATCAGCTTCTCGAACTACACTCCTTAAAGACGTACCTGCAAAACCGCGTTCCGCAAATAGCTGTTCGGCAACATTGAGAATCTGTTCTTTGGTATCTGTATTTGTGTCGGTCATATTCAAACAAATGTTAGAAGTCTTCCCATAATATCGGGAAATGAGTCGATCTCTACAGAAGTATTACCCAAAGCTAATTTGTCAATAAACGTTCTTTTTGACAGTTGATATATTTTCAAACGTTTGTTTTAATTGTATGGTACGAGGATTGATGAGACAGGTCTGTAGTACTATTAAATTTGCCTTTGCCAACTAAAAGGTTAAATTAAATATTTATTTAAACAAACGTTTGAACTACTATTTTATTACTTATGAGTTCCCAACCAGAATCTCAACATCGATCGGCTGCAGAATTCGCCGAACCTACTCCCAGCAAAAAAGGGAAATACTTTTACTGGCTTTTGGGTATTGGCGGTATGGGATTAATATTATTGCTGGTTCGTCCAGTCTTGACGACTTTAGCAGAGAATACTCCTGCCGAAACATCAGCTAGAGCGTTACCTGTAGAGACAATTGAAGTCAAACCAGTAAATACCTATCAAGTATCTCGCAGCTACACGGGACGCATTGCTGCGGTGAGGACTAGTAATTTAGGATTTGCTCGCAGTGGCGAGATAGAGCAAATATATGTAGAAGAAGGCGATCGCGTTATCCAAGGACAGCCATTAGCCAAACTAGATACGCGCAATCTGCAAACTCAACGCCAGCAGCTACTAGCAGAAAAAGTATCCGCATCTGCGCGGTTATCGGAATTGCAGACGGGGGCGAGAGTCGAAGATATCGATGCAGGGATCGCAGCGGTACAAGATATCGAGCAGCAACTGAAGCTACAGTCACAACAGCGTCAAAGAAGAGAATTCTTATACAACAAAGGAGCGATCGCCCAAGAAGAACTAGATGAGTTTTCCTTTGGAGAAGAAGCATTAAAAGCGAGGTTAGATCTAGCCCGCAGTAACCTAGCAGAACTAAAAAACGGTACGCGCCCCGAACAGATAACCGCACAACAGGCAACATTGCAGCAGCTAGAAGCTAGGATTGCCGATCTCGATGTCAATATTGATAAAAGCGTCCTTAAAGCACCATTTACAGGTATTGTCGCTCAAAGAGATTTAGACGAAGGAACGGTAACCAACGGAGGACAATCGGTTATTCGCTTAATAGAAAATGCAGCCCCCCAAGCGCGGGTAGGAATGCCCAGTAAAGTAGTTAATGAATTAGTTATAGGCAGCAGGCAGACACTCAAACTAGGTTCGCAGACATACAAGGCAACAGTAGCCTCTATTTTGCCCGAAGTAAATGCTAATACCAGAACGCAAACAGTAGTGTTCGATTTAGATGCTTCGGCTATTGCTCGAATAAACCCCGGTCAAACTGTCAGACTGGAATTACAGCAGGATATAAATAACCAAGGCTATTGGTTGCCAACAGAAGCTTTAACCCAAGGTATCAGGGGACTTTGGGTTTGCTATGGCCTAACCAAAGCAGAAGATAGCGATAACTATATAGTCAAACAGCACGCAGTAGAAATTATCAATCAATCGGGCGATCGCGCTTTAGTTAGGGGAACATTGCAGCCAGGCGATCGCATTGTTGCTAGTGGGCTACATCGTTTAGTGCCAGGACAACGGGTTTCATTGAACATTGAGCATTGAACATTGAACATTGAGCATTGAACATTAAACATTAAACATTAAACATTAAACATTAAACATTAAACATTA
>CAYXWE010000002.1:0-23009 GCA_964468145.1 uncultured Pleurocapsa sp. | reverse complement strand
CCAAAGAATTCTTAACTAAAACATTCATTTTATTAACTGAGAACTGTTGATTTAGTTGACGCTCTCCGTCCTCAAGGACAAAGATTCTGGTTTTTAGTCTTTAGTTTTTAGTCTTTAGTTTTTAGTACAAAATTGACTACTAATAACTAATAACTAATAACTAATAACTACGAACAAGTACCCCTGAAGGGGCGCAAAGGGCTATGCCCGCATGCGTTTAAACCCAGAGCGACCGTAAGTTTGTTTAATTTATCAAAGAAACTTAATTTTCAGTTTTTGTTGTTTTTGATTTCAAATTATAAGGAGCATAATCTATGAGTATTGAAGCAGTCAATCAATTTTTGGATCGAGTAAGCTCAGATCGACAGTTACAAGCAGAAGTAACTCAAGCGATGGAAGCGGAAAACGATCGCCTTGCTGTGACCCAATTAGCAGCCAAACATGGCTTTGATTTTACCCCCGAAGAACTAGGTTCTCAAATTGAGCAAACTATAGAAAGCCAACAAGAGGGCGAGTTAAACGAAGCGGAATTAGAAAGCGTTGCTGGTGGTGTTTGTACTCCACTTGTTATGCTAGGTGGTGGAGCTATTGCTCAAACCGCTGTCAAGGCATCGGGTAAGTGGTAGTATTTTACACTACAAAACAATTACAAAGTTAATTCTCCTTATAGCTTAGTTGGAAGGGATTACTATTTTTGGGTTTGTCCTTTGGACAAACCTTTAATATTAGCTGTATTTGTACATCCCTTTAGTATAAGTGGTTAATGCAACTTCTGCTTGCTACCGAGGATAAATTCTCCGACAGAAGATTCTGTGTAATAGTTCGTACCAACTATCTTAGTAAAAAGATCTGAATTACCCGAACCCAAAGCAGAGGGAGCTAAATTCATCGCAGTGGCTACTAAATACATAGTTTGATATAAAACTCCGACGTGCTTGAGAATAAGACTATAGGCGATCGATTGGTATTTCCAAGAAACTCTAGAAAATCTGGCTGCGATCGCAATTATAATTTGGGGTTTGTTTTGTTTCCCAGCAGCATACCAAGCATCTTTTATTAGTTTTGCAGTATGTTCATTTGGCTTGCAAAGCTGACACAGTTGATGGGCTAAAGGATCGTAATAATATGCTCCCGACTCAATTCCTTGGCAAGTATTAATTATGGGATAAAGTTCTAATTCGTATAGTGCGCCACCATTGGGATAGGGACGACTGGTATATTCTTGTTCTTCTAGTTTAGTTACCTGTCTAACCCTAGCTGTACGATAAAGAAATTCTCCTAACTGCTGAGAATCAATCGGCAAGGCGTTGTAATTTCTCAAGGATTTTCTAGATTCGATCGCTTCGGTTAAACTGAGATCGTTATCTTTGAGTCGTTGGAGATCGGGTTTAAAAAGTTGAATAGTTTTGGATGAGGTTAATTTTTTGAGGGCGGGAGTAGGTTTAATTTGTCCTTGAAAGCGGTAAGTTGTGCCTACTGGTTTGTTGTGTCTTCCCTGACGACTGCAACTATGAAATAACAAATCGTGAAATTCCCATTGAGCCAAACTAATATTTTCTTCTGAAGCATGGGAATTATCTTCTAGCATTTTAGTTCCTAGAAGTAAACTGAGAAATAGTTTGATTTTTGCTTCTGTAAGTTGTGGAAATTCTGAGAGTAAACTTTGATAAGTTTGAGCTTGAGCCAATTTAGCAATAAGTGCCACAACCTGACAATCCCACAAGGAAATTTGAGCTTTGGATAAAGGAGATGACAATACCATTTGTCCTTTTATTGTATGCAGATAGGCAAAACGAGACAGGCTAAAGATTTGTTCTTGCCAATCGATCTGGGGAATAACAAATTGATAATCTTCACTTAGGGGAATAGCAGTTGCCCAAGAATCTATCCCGTGAGAGATCCAACCTAAATTAATTAATTTTTTTAAATAAGAGTTAAACAAAAATAAACCAGACAAACCATCGGCTTGTTGCACGATTTGGTTTAGTTCTTTTTTTGTCGCTCCTCGATCGCATTTTAAAGTGTTCAATGCTGAGTTTAAACCTGGAGCAGAATTGTTAAAGGTTAGCTGGCGTTCGCGACATTTTAAGACAATTGTATTTTCTGCTAATAATTCTGAATAAGTAACTTCAGGATTAAAATGAAGAATAAATTTAGCACACATAATTTGACGTGATTTTTACTCGGCAAATATATTTTAAAAAGGCATGGGAATTGGGTTCATTTGTGCTTCTACTAAAGGTGTATCGAGCCAACCCAGTTTGACAGGGACATCATAAAGTCTGCCAGGAGCAAAACGAGGTAGGAAATGTCGTAAGCCAGGAACAATAACTTTGACTACGTTAAGTCCAATGTCGGGGCGAGTTTGATCCAAAATCAAAGTCTCTAAGTTTTGTTGTTTAGCAATCTCTACGCAAGTAAGGACATCTTGCTTGAGATCGTCGCTCCATTGTTGTGGATAATCTGCATAGATTTTGGGTGTAGTATGGCGATCGGGAGCAAGATAGGGCTGGTTAGCTAAACTAGCATGGGTCAACCATTGATACAATCCACCTTCTAAACGATTCGGATACTGAAGTTCGACCCGCGATAAAAATTGATTCATTTCGGTTAAGGCTCTAGTGAGGGCAATTTTGGGGTCTAAATGAGCTCCATATCCAGCAATCAAAAATTCTCGTTTCTCTTGGCAGCGAGAAATAGCAGCAAAGACAGGAATTCCTAAATCGCTAGTTAAATCTATTACCCAAAATTCCCGTCCCCTCTGTTGATAGTAGGTTTGTAGCTCTTGGATATATGGATCTTGAAAACTCTCCAAATCTACTCTAGGACGTTGCAGACGATTGTACCACCAGATAGCGACACTATCTCTTTCTACCAACTCCATAAAGCCCTGTAGAATAGCTTCTTCGATCGCATTTCCCGCAGCATTACCGTTAGAATCTGCCATACCAAAGAAATGGTCGATTGATAGGGGGTAGTGATAATAACCCAGAGCAGTGCTTATGTATTTAAAACTTTGTGCTGTAAGCGACCATACAGGAGTCCAGTCAATAGCTTTCTCTGGTCGAAAAGGTTCGGGAATAAAATCTACTCCTTGATATTGTTGATTGAGGATTAGGCGATTTCGGTATTGATTTTCGCTAAATTGTAAATAGTTTGTGGGATAAATAGCAGAATCTTTTAGTTCATTGTAAGTTTTTGATTTTCTAATTTCATCACCTTGCCACAATCCTGAATAACGCTCTATAGCTTCACAAAAACCGCTAGCTTTAGCTTGGGTTTGGGTTTTTCCTTTTCCTGCTGCTTTATTACTAAGATTGTGACGCAACTGATTGAGTGTTTTTGCCTGTCCGAAGTTATGCACCGCAAGATAACTATGATTAGTTCCAGGTGCAGAAGTACGAACCAAAGAGCTTACAACTCCTGTAATGGGACTGATGTGATGTTGCCAACGTTCTAGGGTTTGTTGCGGAGAAAGAATGCGATGTCCTCCGTCGATAGTGTATTTTTTTGGGCGACTGTTAAGAACGATTGGTTCTGGTTGAATATGGCGAGATAAATCTCCACATACAGGACATTGAGGACGTTTGGTCAGGATGTGAGTTTGCAAATCTAAGTTAGTAAGATTAAGAGTAATAATTTTACCTTCCAAAGTAGTCAAAGATTCGTCAGGTTGCTTTCGATCTTTAACCAACCATTTGATAATTTCTGTTGCAGCTAAATTCAGACCAATTTGTAAAGATGAGGGTAAAAGAGCTTGAGAAGTAGTAATAAATTTTGGCTCTTGTTGTTGATGTTGAATGGTGCTTAAGATTTCGCGATTATTTTCTAGTCGTTGAGCCAAGCATTGCCAACAGCCTGTTTTTCCTGGTTCAAAGATAGCCCCAATCCAGAGTTCGATGCCAACGGGCTTGATTAACATCCACTTAATATTGTTTCTTATTGCCTGGTGGTTAAATTCTGCTAACTCTGGACGTAGATAATCATCGGTTAGGACAATTGCTAAAGATGGGCGTTCGGTTGAGTCAGTTATTACTTTAACTCCCAAAGATTTAAGAGTGGTTTCTAAAATGTCTCCAGTAATATCGCCATAGTTAGTAATAAAAACAGAAGCTTTTGCTAAACGTTCAAAAGCTTTTTTTGGGTAAATCTTTAACTCACTCCAGAAAGCAGCTACTTGACGGGGCTGGCGATCGCAATATTCGACAATATATTTTTTATTTTTCAGTCGCTCGATTGTACGATAAATTGTATTAAAATCGAACTTAGTTTCAAGATGAGTAACAATATCTTTAAAGCTATAGTTACCATCTAAAAAAGGAAGAAGCTGACAATAAAGCTCTCCCGTAAAAGCAACCGCTGACTTTTCTCCTAACAAGTATACAGTATGGGGCGGTATTACTTCTGCTTGTAAATTAGGCTTTAATTGTAACTTTTTCATTTGATAAATTAAATTAATTTAGTTTAATCCCAAAGCAATATAGAAGGTAATAAGTTGGGATAAGCAATTCTTAAAATTTGGTATCCTATTCCTGTTATTCCTTGATAAAAGCCAGGATTTTGGTAAAAAGGCAAAGGAGGTGAAAATAAATTATATTTATTGTTGATTTGAGCTTTTTGGATAATTTGAGTAGTTAAACTTAAAACAAAATCTAGTAAATCTGGACGATTTAATTTTTCTGAAGCTACTAATAAAGTTTCTATTCTGCCTAAATTTCCCCAGCCCAAATTATCAATATCTGTTAAACAGAATGATTCAGTTTGCGCTAGAGCAACACTAATATCTTGACGAATTTTTGTGTTATCTAAAACCGATAAACCAGCCAAACGCCCTAATCCGATCCCCGCAGCCCCATGAGTCCAATTATTAAAAGAATTAACCAAATAACCTTGTTTTTGTTCGTAGGCGATCGCCTTTTCGGCAGCTTCTAGAAACTGCTCATTGTTAGTTATGGCAAATAATTGTAAAAGAGCGTAGGCTATTCCCCCAGCACCCCTAGCAAATCCTATCTTAAGCTGGTTGCCAATCTCGGATTGATGTTGGAGTAGATGTTTGCCACAAGCGATCGCCTGTTGTAAACCTTCTCCTGTAACTCGGTATAATTTCAAACAAGAAAGAATTGCTCCTGCTGCACCTTGCATCAAATTAAAATGGCGATCGGCTGCAACTAATTCTGGTGTAATTAAATTGGCTACCTGTCGAGCATTTTCCAAGAGTTCTGAATCTTCTAGAAAATGACTAGCTTGTATCAGAGCATAAACTACCGATCCCAAACCTGTAGCACCTCCAATTCCCAATCTTGATAGTTTTTTGACTGTTGACGAGTCGGAGTTGTTAAGGATATTCTCCAAGGGAGACAGAGTTTGTAAGGCTAAATTATGCCAGTTAGAGTCATGGGTTACTTTTGCTAAAGCAGCTAAAAACAGAGCCACCCCAGAACAACCATCGTAGAGATTGAGACTCAAATCCTGAAGTTGGAAGTAGGGATAGCTAGACCTTAAAGCTATGCCAATCCAGGTTACACTGTTATCTCTACCGTAGATAGCTTGTTGTTGCAAATTTTCGGCTAAGGCGATCGATTCTTGGACTAAGTGCGATCGCTTTAAAGGAATATGGTTGCGCTCGATATCTAAGTTTGTATTATGATCGACTATAGCTAATGGTTCTTCCATAAACCGAGCGCGAAAAGCACCATTAACGATTGCTAATTGTTCTTTTAAGTCTGCTTCACTTAATAGTTTAAATTGAAACAATACTTGTTCTAAACTAGATTTTTCAAATAATTTGGGGACAATTATTTCTGTAGACGATCCCAGACTAATGTCAGAAGTATTAGCATTCAAAAAGGGAATATCTAACTGTTCCATTGCTTGTAATTCAGTCTCTAGAATCTGCCAAAATTCTGGTTTGGATTCTGATTGAATGAAAGCGCGACTTAAAACATCTAAGCTAATACTGCGATCGATTCCCGACTGTAATAAATTGGGAGTCAAAGAATTTTTGAGAATTGAATTATATATATTAGTAGGGCGAAATACATATCTAACTTTCAGGCGAGCAAATACCTCTAGAGGGCTATCTGTAGCTAGTAAAATATCTTGACGAGCTAATAAAAAACGGTACATTTCCTCAAATCCTGCTACCAATTGTGCAAGATAATTTTGGACATTGAGAGGAGTATCACCCAAACAAGGAACATTACTACTGTTTATAGTTTTAACCTCGTAGTCGATACTCATTCCATTGGTATTAATGTTTTTCCATTGGGGAATGGATATAACTTCATTTGCTTGTTTTCCCAAAAGGCTGGCATCGAGATTCAAGTTATCTTCAGAAGATACTCCCCATTGAGGAAGTATAAAAGTTGTCAGAGGCGACTGATTAAGTTTAGTTTTCGCGGAAACTACTGCATCTGTTACTTCAAGAGAAGATACTCGATAATTATGATGTAATAAAGTTTCTGCATCTATTAGTATGGGCTGTTCGCCACAATTAATTACATTCTCGATATGACAATCAATTCCTGATAACAAAGAAATAAGACAAAGCAACATTCCCGTGCGTTGATAGTAGCGTCGAGCTTCTGCTATATCTTGACAGGGTAATGATTCAATAAACTCAACCCAGCCATAATCCCCACGATTGTATACTTGCAATAGTTGAAAATGTAAAAGGGTTTGTTCCTTGTTACACCAGTCTAAAAATTGAAAATAAGCAATTTCTATGGCTAAATTTTTGGGCTTATAAACTAATTTTAATCCCGTATCGAAAGTGAGAATGATTACAGTTTTTTTACCATTATGAGGATCGGATAAACCTGTTTGAAGATCGATAACTTGCTTTAAAGTTTTACCTGCTAGAAAACGTCGTTCTATTTCTCTCCAATCTTGGCTAAGGCGGAAAATAAATTCCGCAGTAGCATTACTCCAAAGCTCGATAGTAATAGCAACTAATTTGCCTAATACAGAATACTTTTCCCAGAAAGAAACTAGTCCATCTGTAAGTAAATTATGGATAAACTCTCGATACTTATCATCGCGATCGCATTTAGTGATTTTAGAGAGTAGAAACTCTTGTACTTGATTACCTGAAGAACGAAAATCAGCAAATTCTGCCATCAGTGTTGTCGTGCATATTTCCGCTAGTTGGCTTACAAGCTGCTTTTCTAATTGGACTTGAGACGATTTGCTTAATGTATCTAGGGAATTAATAATTTTACTACCAAGAACATCTCTTGCCACTAAAACTAGAGGCAAGTAAAGATGCTCGAAAGGTATGGGAGATGTGCGATCGCTATAAGCTGGAGAGGCAAATATTTCTTGACTAGATAAAGTTTTGGCTTTTTCTATAATCCGTTCTAAAATATCAGCCCATTGAGGTAGAGTTAGCCCGCAAACTCGATCGTCATCCAATAGTAACGGACGAATTTTGTTAGCATCCAATCTGCCCCAAGCCAAACGTCGTTTAAATTTTGTTTCATCTCCCTGAGCAACTACCTGACACCATTGCGATCGGCGAGATTCAATTTGAGCTTGGTTTTTGTTGGTAATTTGAGGATCAGTATCTAAAGTTAATCGCTCCGTTAAAGAACGAGATCTCGATACAATTAACTCTATGGCTGTAGATCTTTTAGTGGATGTCAACAAAATTTTAAGAATATAGTTTTTAGGCGTTGCTGATTTAAAGTATGAAACTGAAAAGTAGTTTGTTCGTAGCTGTTAGCTGTTAGCTGTTAGCTGTTAGCTTTTTAGTTAATCTGTGAGTCATGAAAATTTAGGAATCATCCCCCGATTCAGCAATGTCATTTTTAAAATATAATTTTTTAAATATAGTTTTCAAACTGCTAGTTGAGGTTTTTTTGGAGTTAAATAGGGAGTCAAAGCAAACCCTGCAATGTATTCACAACGATCGCGACATTGATAGCGGGGATGAATTGCTGTCTCTAATATTCTCTGTGGGTGAGGAATGTAGGTTTCTGCTAGAGCCAAGGCTACTAAAGATGTTGTGATTAAGCTGTGGCTATCTTCGTAAAGAGAGATAGCGTGATATTCTCCTGATACTTTTCTGAGCTGTTTGGGTGCATTGCCAAAAGTCTGTCTGATTAGTAATGGCAAGATAGCTTCTTGGGGAGTTTGACTGGGGAGGCGCAAGCTAGAATAAAAAGGAATAGCGGTAGGCAATAAACCATCTCGATTAATAAAGTCTAAAAGTCTTAATTGGGCAACTCTGAGAACTTTACCTCTATAACCCAACTCCGCTAGAGACAAAATAGCTAAAGCAGTAGATAAAGCTTGATCGTATAGTCCAAAAGAATAATCCTCATTGCTACTAGCCAGAATTTCCCTTAGCAGTTGCGATCGCAATTCACTAGCAGATTCGTCTTGAGCAATGGCGCGGGCTAAAACCCAATCTACTAAATAAGGATTAGCAAAATACAAGCCACTTCTAGTTGACATTCCCTGGGCTAAATATTCTGTAGAGGTGTTACTTACTAATCCCGCTTCTTGTCTTAAGGCTCGAACTAAACAAGTTGTGGCATAGTCACTCTGACACCAGTGAGCGCAACTTTGATCCCAAACCATTCGATCGGGCTGTTTCTCTTTAGACCATAGTTGAGGATAGTAACCGCCTCGTCCATCTGCAAACATCTCTAAAGCTCTTACAGATTCGGGTCGTTGAAATCCTTGTAAAATTAAAGCAGAATCGGTTGATGTTACTAACCTTTGGCTATGGAATGCCCAGAGATTGAGGTCTTGTTGACGGTGATCGAGTAAATATTGACTTAAGTTGCCTCTTGCTAACTCAACTGAATTTTTAATTTCCTCCCCCAGTGCTTGTCCCCGATTTAATCCTTTTAAAACAAAACCTAAAGGTACTAAATCTCCATAAGGGAAAGGGCGATCGGGTAATGGGGGTTGGCACGTCATGGCTAAAGTTTCTGTGCAAGCAGACTGGGCTAGTTTTGCCAAGGCTTGAAAAACTCTTTTTTTGCCCCAGTTTATTCGTCCTGCTGCTGCTTTAAGTAAACCATCTCTAAGAGGCGCATCAATATTACCATGACGGAGAAAGAAAATATTGCAATGGGCAGTACGGCTAAAATGGGATAAGATTCCTGCATGGATGTGAACAGGGAGACGATTTTCAAATCTAGCTAAATAGTAGTTTTCTTTGGTTTCTCCGCCCAAAAAAGTAACTCCGACGGCTTTGAGCAGTTCGTAGTCTGTCAAAGAAGGAATGCGATCGAATATTGCTTGAGCTTGTCCAGTCCCCGATTGAATTTTAAGATGTAAAATTACAGGAGAAAAAGGCGACATTTCACCCAATCCCAAACAATCGGCTCGATCCACATCAAAAAGAGCTAAACGTTCTTTAAATCTCTCTGCTAGGGAAAATTTAATGCTATCTTGATTCCAGGAATAATTAGACAAAGGTTCGACTAGCTGAGACTCTTGAGCGTGAGCCAAAAATCTTCCTTCACTACAGAGAACAACATGACTGTACATTTCCCAATCGATAGTTGCGGGGAGATGATACATAGTTGCTACGGTGGCATCAATAGTTATCTGCCGAATTGCTTGGAGATTAAACAAAACCATCCATTCGGAAGTTCCATTGAGTGCTGCTAAAATTTGAGATACGAGCATTTAACTTTGATTCTCCTCCTGCTGAGATGAAGATGGTTGAGAATTTTTCCAAGTTCTGTAATTGCTGACAAAATTAGGATTGATTAAACTTTTAGAAGCATAAAGATAAGCTTTGGCTTCTATGGGTGCAGAATCTTGATAGGTTAATTTGATATGATGCAATCCTTGAAAAAAAATATATTCGTATCCCACTCCCAAAAGACTCGATACCGCACTCAAATTCTGTGGCCAAAGTTCGGGATTGTGTTGCTGGCGAATAAAACCAGGATATGTCAACAAACTATCTTTCTTTTCAGTCAGACAAAGCCCTGAAGCGACTAAATAATTTAACAACAATTGCCATCTCGGCTCAAACTCTGGCTGTTTTCCTAAATAACACTCCAAACCAATTTTAGGTAAAACAGTTTCTCCAATATCAATATCAAGGTCGATTCTATCTACATATTTCGATAGAGAATCAAGAGTTTCTCGCAAACTATAAATATCTCCAGACCAACCAATAGCTGTTAAGTAAACTAAAATATTTTGGGGGGCGATATCGCGAATACAGACTCTAACCAAATCGGATTGGCGAGCCAACATTACTCCAATTTGAAATACATAAGCATCTTGAGGCAACAACTCAAAACAAGTACTCAATTTTGCTGCTATCGTCAGGGGAATATCTCGATCTTGAATTAGTTTTAAAGCCTGACTAATCGTCCATTGAGATTCACTACGAGCATAAATTGGTTTGGGGCCAAAAAAGCAGCTAGGAACGGGAATGCGATCGCCAGAAGCTAGAGAATCATCAACATCGAACTCCAGCCACATATTGTGTACTAAATCGGCTAAAAGAGAACTTTTACTATTCCATTGTTCGGCAAACTGACGAATTTGATTCCAAACTGGATGAGCCTGGATCGATGGCGGTAAAGAAAGAGAAGAACTGTCTTGGGCTAAGATTCGTTTCCCCATTTCTTCGGTAGCAGCACAGATTAGAAAATCTGCATGAGCTTTTGGATTACCCAAACGAGATTCAAATCCAAAAAAGGTTGTAATGGTATTTGGTAAAGCTTGGGCTACTGTTTCAATATTTTGCCAATGTTGAGCAGAAATTAATTGGTGAGAAATCCTCGGCCTGAGCAATTTTAAATAGTCAACCAAAGAATTCTTAACTAAAACATTCATTTTATTAACTGAGAACTGTTGATTTAGTTGACGCTCTCCGTCCTCAAGGACAAAGATTCTGGTTTTTAGTCTTTAGTTTTTAGTCTTTAGTTTTTAGTACAAAATTGACTACTAATAACTAATAACTAATAACTAATAACTACGAACAAGTACCCCTGAAGGGGCGCAAAGGGCTATGCCCGCATGCGTTTAAACCCAGAGCGACGGTAAATAGCGATCGCCAATTTTCCAAGGAATTACCTTCGTCGAGCATTGCAATTTTTTTAATTCTTGTTGTACCTGTTGAATCAACTCGGGATCGTGAACTGTTGATTGTCCTACTTCTGCCCAGCTATCTGCATAAGGCAAACAAGATTGGGCTTCTACAATTGCACATATCTGAGCAACCCCCTTTGGACTGAGAGTTGCAATATAACTACCTTCGGTTTTGTTCGTAACAGAAAAGATTTGGGGGTTAGTCAACAAATTACCCACAATATCAATTCCCCAACTTGATAAATCTGTACCAATCGAGTTATAGGATAAAGCCTGAAAATTACTAATAATTGAATCTACCTTGCCAAATTTTTGTCTCACCTCTTCGGCTACATCTAGCATGGATGCTCCTGGTTCTTGCCCTGCATCGACTAAAAACCATGAACTATAGTCGAGAGTATTAATTAAATAAGTATTACCCCAATTTCTTAAGTCTGGGTGAATAAAGCGATCGTGTTCGGGAACAATAGTTTGTTCTCCATAAAACGGCAACACATTAATTTCCATATCGCCGATTGTAATAGCTTCAGAATACCAATCTACTGCTCTGACATTGGTAAAACCAAGACTTTTTAGTCTGCCTTCCATGTCTTCGCAAGTAATACTGTTTCTGGGAACTTTTGGCACCACAATTAGGGTATCAGAGGGAAACATCATCAAAGTAGGACAATGCCAGTGGTCATAATGACTGTGAGAAATTAAGATCCCATCAACATATCCTTCTAGTTGAGCGCGAGTAATGTCATTTTCCATGCCTCTTTTACCGTAGTTTGAGTGTAAATGAGGATCGACTAAAATTCCTGTAGTTTCAGTTCGATATAACAATGCTGCGTGTTGTAATCGAAAAATACCTGAATTTTTGAAAGCATCTTGAGGAGGAACGTGAGGTTGCTCGGTAACAACTTGCCATCGCTTAAGTTCTGAGAATAGCTTTATAGTTTTAGGATCGTCAATTTGTTCGCAAATTTCTTGGTAGGTAAAACGAGATTGAGCGCACAGGCAAATTAGTTTTTGTAATTCTGGTAAACTAGACTCCTCTGCTAAATTTTCTATTCCTACTTGTCCGAAAAGAGCTTTTAAGGTAGTTTTATTTCTATAAAAAAGTTTTAGTAAAGAATTTTCTTGAGGAAATAAAAATTCTTCTTTCAAAGAAAAACTAGATACTCGATTGCTATGGTCTACCTCAAAATACACTTCAGCTAGCTTAGGATGTTGTTCAATCCCTTGAGCGATCGCTCGATCTAAATTTTCTGTAGCTACAAAGCTATCTAATAAGGTTTGAATTAAAGGTTGAATCTCAAAACAAATGCGATCGTTAAGACTGAACGGTCGTAATTCAGAACCAGTAGCGAATGAAATCAAATTATTCATTTATAAATTTTTAAAATGTCTACTTTTTCTCTAACCATTTTTGAATAAACTTGCAGCTAAATTTAACTATTCGGGTGTCGCCTTTAAAACAATCATCTAAAAAAATAATATTTACATATACTGAATTTAAAGCAATGCTCATATTTATCAATGCTTTTTTTTTAGCTAAAAATGCTTTTTTTAGCTAAAAATGCTTTTTGGAGTACTATCCAAAAAAAACGAGATAAAAAGCATAAAAAAGTGCGTTAATCAATTTGAATTTTGATTCTAAGCTAAAAAACGAAATAATTTTTAGTTTTAAACTTGAGATCTTGATATATTTTTTTAAACATTTATTAACCATAACTAAAGTCAAGAAAGTCGTTTAGACAATTTCATCGATAGTTATCGAGAATTAATTAATGAATCGATATTTTGGCGATCGATCGCCAGAATGCTTGATGCTCAAAGTTAGGTTAAAACTCAAAGTGAATAACGATAGTAGCAGTTTATCTTTACATAACTCTCAGGAGCAAAGTAACAGCGATCGCCAGATACCACCTAAAATTAGAGTAGTGATGGCTGACGATCAAAAGCTCATTTGCCGACAGGTACAGTCTTGGCTTGAACCTGAAGCTGATTTAGAAATAGTTGGTATTGCTCATGATGGTGCTACCGCAATTAATTTAATTGAATCTACCCAGCCAGATGTGGCTTTAATAGATTTGCAAATGCCTAAGCT
The DNA here is from genome assembly GCA_964468145.1 of uncultured Pleurocapsa sp. Taxonomy (GTDB): domain Bacteria; phylum Cyanobacteriota; class Cyanobacteriia; order Cyanobacteriales; family Xenococcaceae; genus Waterburya. Next base: position 9,847 of record CAYXWE010000002.1, on the reverse strand, counting down.
CGATGGCTTTGAAACCATTGAAATTATTGCTAATAGGTTTCCTAATTGTCATATTTTGATTTTAAGCTCTTCTGAGGAAGGACAAGACGTACAAAAAGCGTTAAAAGCTGGTGCAGGGGGGTATTTATTAAAAAATACTTCTGCTCAAGGGATGGTCAACTCGATTCGCTCTGCTGCCAACAACCAGTTTCAACTAAGTCCAGGACTATTTAATAAGGTTTTTTTATCCCAATTAGATAACAAGGGACAAAAAAATACTAATAGAACTCGGGTGGTAATTGTTGACGATCAAAAATTTATTTGCCGACAGGTACAGTCTTGGCTTGAATCTGAAGCGGATTTAGAAATAGTTGGCACTGCTCATGATGGTGCTACCGCAATTAATTTAATCGAATCTACCCAGCCAGATGTGGCTTTAATAGATTTACAAATGCCTAAGATCGATGGCTTTGAAACCATTGAAATTATTGCTAATAGGTTTCCTAATTGTCATATTTTAACTTTAAGCTCCTCTGAGAATAGGCAAGATGTACAAAAAGCATTAAAAGCTGGTGCAGGGGGTTATTTATTAAAAAGTGCTTCGGCCCAAGAAATGGTCAATTCAGTTCGTTGTGCCAGCAAAAACTATTTTCAACTTAGTCCAGGACTATCTAATCAAGTCATTCTGTCTCAATTAAATAAAGAGTCTCAGGCAGATTCAACAAAATTAGAATCTTCAGTGAGTACGACTTCTGCAAAAAGCACAGGTAACAATAGTCAAGATCGGCAAAAAAACAAGCTATTTCGTCAGCAGTCTTTAGAGCGTCTCTCATCTCCAGAAAGACTCGATCGCTTGATGGAGGTAGTCAACCCTAAAGCTTGGATACCATTGACTACGGTGGGTTTTCTCAGTGCAACTGCTTTAGTATGGAGTGTTTTTGGCAGTATTCCTGTCACAGTAAAAGGGGCAGGAGTTTTGGTTTATCCGAGTACTGTGATGCCATTACAATCCCAAAGCTCTGGTCAATTGTTAGATATAAAGGTATCAGAAGGAGAGGCGATCGCCAAGGGCGATGTGATTGCTACAGTCGATCGCCAAGATTTGCAAGAACAACTCGATCTAGCAGAGGCAAAATTAACCCAACTCCAGGGACAAAACTCAAAGGTAAGTTCAATTGAGTCCCAACGACAAGAGCAAGATATAAAGGCGATCGAGGAGCAAAAGCAAGCTTTAGAAGATAGATTGGGAATTGTCCAAAGTTTAACCCCTACTCTCAAAGATAAAGGCTTGTCGGCAATTCAAGTTCAAATTCAAAATTCACAAGCTCGTAAGCAAACCTTAGAAGAACTTAGACCAACTCTTGAATCTAGACTAGAAAAGCGTAGAGCCTTATTTGAGCGGGGAGCAATTTCTGAAGATGTTTTTCTGCAAGCTAAACAAGAATACTTAGACAACATCAGCAATATCGATCGCATAGATGCTGAATTAAAGGATTTAGAAGTAAAAGAGGCTGATGCTTATCAGCAATATCTGACTAACTTGAATGAAATTAAAAATATTGAAGCTCAAATTCAAGACCTCGATAGTAAAAAAGTGAATTTGAGGCAACAAGATTTGCAAAATTCGACAACTCGCAGTAAAGAAATTCAGCAAGCCAAACGAGAAATAAGCCAAATTAAACAACAAATCGCCAGCGAGAGCCAAATTATCAGCCAACATACAGGAAAAGTACTCGAACTGACTGTAAATCCAGGGCAAGTAATTGATGCGGGGACTCGTGTTGCGACTCTCGATACCGATCGCCAAGAAGTAAATTTGGTAGGAATGACCTATTTTCCCGTTCAGGATGGAAAAAAAATCAAGCCTGGGATGGAAATTCAAGTCACGCCACAAACTGTTAAACGAGAACGATTTGGTGGCATTGTTGGCACTGTGACCAAAGTGTCTCCTTTTCCCATTACTTCAGAAGCTGCTGCCAAAAAAGTAGGTAGTCCTCAAATAATTTCAGGTTTGGTATCCGAACAACAACCAGCAGTAATTCAAATCTCGGCAAACCTTAAATCAGACGAACAAACCTTTAGCGGTTTTCAATGGTCTTCTTCTAGTGGTCCTGAGTTAAAAATGTCTCCTGGTACGACAACATCTGCCAGGGTAAAGATCGAAGAAAGAGCTCCTATTACTTTTGTCTTACCAATTTTGAGGTCTGTCAGTGGTATATATTGATTCTCTGGGGCAAAAGCCCATCAAACTTTGGCAGACTGTCAAACAGTTTTTTAAACAGTTATTCACCAAATCTCAGCGCACTAAAACCCCAACGATCCTTCAAATGGAAGCGGTTGAATGTGGTGCTGCTGCACTGGCTATTATTCTAAGCTATTTTGGTCGAATAGTTCCTTTGCCCCAATTACGCCAAGATTGTGGAGTTTCCAGAGACGGCAGTAAAGCTTCTAATATGCTCAAAGCAGCTAGAATGTATGGATTAGAAGCTAAAGGTTTTAAAAAGCAATTAGAAAAACTATCAGAACTAGAACCACCTTATATTGTCTTTTGGCAGTTTAATCATTTTTTGGTAGTTGAGGGTTTGGGAGAAGATAAGGTATATCTCAACGATCCCGCTAGTGGACCTAGAACCGTATCTTGGTCAGAATTTGACGAAGGATTTACAGGAATTGTTTTGGTAATGAAGCCTGGTGAAGAGTTTAGCCAAGGGGGAAATAAGCCCAATGTGTTAATCTCTTTGCGATCGCGCTTGCAGAGAGTTGGCGGGGCATTAGCCTATTGTTTGCTAGCAGGTTTCTTGTTGGCATTAATAGAGCTGGTTGTGCCAGTATTTAGCCAAATATTTGTGGATGAGATTCTGATTCAGGGCAGAATGGACTGGTTGCGCCCGATGCTCCTAGCAATGGCAATTACCGCTGTTTTCCAAGGTATTTTAACCCTACTACAATTAAAATTTTTACGCAGATTGCAAATAAAACTGGCAGTAGGAATGTCTGGGGGATTTCTCTGGCATATCCTACGCCTCCCGATGGGTTTTTACGCCCAAAGATTTGCAGGAGAAATTAGCGATCGCACTCGTCTGAACGACCAAATAGCAGAGGTTTTATCGGGTCAACTAGCTACCACAGTAATTGACAGTTTGATGGTGATTTTTTTCGCAGTCGTCATGTTTCAATACGATGCTGTCTTGACCTTAATGGTAATTAGTTTTGCTGCGATCAACATTTTGACTTTGCGTTGGATTTATCGCCAAAGGGTAGACTCCAATCAAAGAATGATTCAAGATTACGGCAAAGCAGCAGGAACTTCGATCGCAGGGCTGCAATATATTGAAACGATCAAAGCTTCTGGAGTAGAGTCAGACTTCTTCTCTAAGTGGTCTGGTTACTATACCAAAGCTATTAACTCTCAGCAAGAATTAGGAATCAGTAATCAAGTCTTGTCTACTCTACCCGTCGTTCTTACTTCTCTTTCATCTGCCTTATTACTAACTGTTGGGGGCTGGCGCGTCATGGAAGGACATTTAAGTATTGGAATGTTGGTTGCTTTTCGGGCAATAGTGGGCAGTTTTCAAGAGCCAGTCAATAATTTGGTTAGCTTTGTGGGAACTTTGCAAGAACTAGAAGGCAATATTAACCGCGTCGACGACGTTTTGCAAAATCCGATTGATTCACAAGTGCAGAGTCAAGAAAAACTCTTTGCCAATTCTCAATTTCATAAAGAGATTACTTCTCCCCGTTTAAAAGGATATCTAGAACTAAACAATCTTACCTTTGGCTACAGTCTACTCGATCCCCCATTAATCGAAAACTTTTCTCTCTCAGTTCAACCAGGTCAGCGAATAGCCTTAGTTGGGGGTAGCGGTTCGGGTAAATCCACAGTAGCCAAACTAGTAGCAGGGCTTTATCAACCCTGGTCGGGAGAAATTCTTTTCGACGGAAAAAAAAGAGAGGAGATTTCCCAGCAAACCTTGGTTAATTCCATAACTACGATCGAGCAAGATATCTTTTTGTTTGAAGGAACAGTCAGAGATAATCTGACCCTCTGGGATTCAACCCTGCAAGACCGCCATTTAAAAAGGGCTTGTCAAGATGCAGCGATCGATGATGTGGTTAATTCTTTACCTAGGGCTTACAACTCAACCTTGCAAGAAGGTGGGGGAAATTTAAGCGGAGGTCAAAAACAAAGATTAGAAATTGCTCGCGCTTTGATCAATAATCCTTCGATTGTGATTATGGACGAAGCTACTAGTGCTTTGGATGCGGAAACAGAAAAAATTATCGATCGCAATTTACGTAATCGAGGCTGCACCTGTGTGATCGTTGCTCACCGTTTGAGTACTATCCGCGATTGCGACGAAATCATTGTCTTAGATAAAGGCAAAGTAGCGCAAAGAGGGACTCATCAGGAGTTGTGGCAACAAGAAGGACTCTATGCTCAACTGATTAAAAGTGATGGAGTTAAGTAATAAGTAATGAGTAATGAGTAATGAGTAATGAGTATTATTAAAAATAACAGTCGAAAAACTATTTACGAGCAATTTCCCGACAAAATTCATAATTGTATTGGCAATAAACCAATTTTATTAATAGATCCTCAAGTTATTTGGTTGGTTGAATCTGGTACGGTATCGGTATTTGCTGCAAGCGTTAAAAACGGTATTATAGATGGCGATCGCCGTTTTCTTTTTAGCTGCCAATCGGGTGAGGCTATTTTGGGAACTACCATGGCTGACAATGGGGAAATAGACTATCAGCTTTTAGCCGTACCAATAGGAGAAGTAACTTTACTCAAACTAGAGCGAAACTGTATCGAACAGTTAGTCGCCGAAAATTATTCTGAATTAATATCTAAAATAGATTGCTGGCTCAATAAATTCGATACTAAGTTATTCCAACTCAATGTTCCCAGTATCGATTTGCAAGCTCAAGGAAGAGAACGTATATCTCTTTCTTGTGGTGAAACCCTCCAAGCCGAATCCGAAGTTCTTATCTGGCTGCAAGTAAAAGAAGGAGTTTTGCGCTTTTTGGGAATCAAAGAATTAATTATTACCGAAAAAATTCCCCTGTTTCCTTTTCCTAGAAAGCTTTGGATTGAGGCGGGTTACGAAACTCAACTGACCACCATCGAGACAGGGGATATCGTCAACCTGGATCGATTATTTCAAGGATTGGCTTTATTCCATCAACATTTTCTGTTTCGATATAGTTCGATTCAAAATCAAGAAAATCGAGAAGAATTAGCTAGATTAAATAGTCTAGAAAACCTCAATCAAAAAGCGATCGCCGAAGCCCTAAGCGAACTATCTTCTCCTTTAAGAAAATCTTCACAAAGCCCGATTGTGGGAGAAACTCCTTTATTAGCTGCTGCTGGTGCGGTGGGAAGGGCTTTGGGGGTAAAAATAAAACCCCCTAGACTCTCAGAAAATTGGCAAAGGTTAGACGAACCCCTCGAAGCGATCGCACTAGCCTCTAGACTACGAATTAGACAAGTTTTACTACAAGATGATTGGTGGCAAAAAGACTGTGGTCCATTAATGGGTTATCTTTATTCAGAGCAAACTAAACGTCCCGTTGCTTTGCTACCTAAAAATTCCCATAGCTACCAAATGTACGATGCGATCAATAGTAAATTTGTTGATGTTGATCGCACTACTGTGCAAACCATCGAGCCAGTAGCTTATATGTTTTATCGTTCTTTTGCCGATAAAGCTCTATCTGCCCTAGATGTGCTGCGTTTTGCCTTTAGAGATCGAAGCAGAGATATCCTGGTAGTTATTTTTTCTAGTATTGCGGTAACTTTACTAGGAATGCTTACCCCCCAAGCTACGGCAATTATCATTGATAACTCTATTCCAGATAGCGATCGCTCTTCCCTTATTCAAATCGGTTTAGGATTAGTAGTTGCTGCGGTTGCTACTGCTCTATTTAGACTAACTCAAGGCTTTTCTCTCTTAAGAATTGAGAGTACTTCTGATGCGAATACTCAATCTGCTATGTGGGATCGGCTGTTAAATTTACCTGTGTCTTTTTTTCGTCAATATAGCAAGGGAGATCTTTTATCCCGTACTAATTCTATTAGTCAGATTAGGAGACAAATCGGTAGCACGATTATGATTAAATTAGTTACCAGTGTCTTTGCTCTACTCAATTTAGCACTGTTATTCTTTTACAGCGTTCCCCTAGCACTGCTAGCCATCGGTGCTGCGATCGTCATTATTCTGGTTACTTCTATCTCTGGTTCGATCTTAGTACGCAAAGTTCGTCCTCTACTAGAACTTGAGGGTGATATTTTTGGACGAGTAGTTCAATTAATTAATGGTGTATCCAAACTTAGAGTTGCTGGTGCAGAGCAAAGAGCCTTTGCCTTTTGGAGTAAAGATTATAGCCAGCAAATTAAACTCGAACTCAGTACCCAATTAATTGAAGATTTGGTGGCAGTTTTTAATACCGTCATGCCCTTAGTTATGACTGGAATATTATTTGGCTTTACTGTTTATCTCTTGAATAAAGCACAGGTTGAAGGTACTTCTGGTTTAACTACTGGGAAATTTTTGGCATTTAATACTGCTTTTGCTACTTTTCTTGGGGGTGCAACTCAAATTAGTGATATTGTCACCGACATTTTACAAGTAATTCCTCAATGGAAACGCGCTCAGCCCATTGTTAAAACTATACCTGAAGTAGAAATTTCCCAAGCCGATCCAGGTAAATTAATGGGTAGAATTAAAATAGACCATGTATCTTTTCGTTATCATCAAGACCTACCCTTAACTATAGATAACGTCAGCCTTGATATCAAACCAGGAGAATTTATTGCTTTAGTGGGTGGATCTGGCAGTGGAAAATCAACCATTTTGCGCTTATTACTGGGATTTGAAACTCCTGAAGATGGCAGTATTTATTATGATGGACAAGATTTATCGGGACTTGATGTCAGTGCAGTACGCCGACAATTAGGAGTAGTATTACAAAATGGCACAATTATGTCTGGATCGATTTTCGATAATTTAGCAGGCGGGGCGCGAGTTACCATTCTAGAAGCCTGGGAAGCTTCTAGAATGGCTGGATTTGCCGATGATATTCAAGCTATGCCGATGGGAATGCACACCGTAATTAGTGAAGGGGGTGGAAATCTTTCAGGAGGACAACGACAAAGACTTCTAATTGCTAAAGCCTTGATTTTAAAACCGAGCATTCTCTTTTTTGATGAAGCAACCAGTGCTTTGGATAATCGCACCCAGGCGATCGTGAGCGAGAATTTAGAGAGATTACAAGTTACCAGAGTTGTTATCGCCCATAGGTTAAGTACGATTCGCAATGCCGATCTCATTTATGTTTTGGATCGGGGTAGAATTATACAGCAGGGTAACTTTGAGGAGTTATTAGCTCAACCAGGAATTTTTGCTAATTTGATGAGCCGGCAAATGGTTTGATTTGGCCGAATGGTTGGGTATTGAGCCACTCCCCTAAATGCGTTTAGTCTCACTATCACTGGTTATCACTAAATTTAGGGGATTCTGGCTAAGAATTAAAAGGTGTAATGAATTTAGAAGGGAAATCTAACTAACTAACTAACTAAAGACACTTTTTTATTACACTAGCAAAGGTGAGAAATAAGATTGTCGGTTAACTTTTCGCCAGGCTTTAGGACTATTGCCATAATATTGACGAAACTGACGAAAAAAATGGTTAATACTTTGATAGCCTACTACTTCGGCAATTTCCTCTACCGATTTTTCTGTTGTTAATAATAAGCTTTTGGCAGCAGCCAATCTACGTCTAATAATCCAACGGTTCAAAGGCTCACCTGTTTGACTTTTTACAAACTGAGTCAAATAAGCTGGTGAAAAACCTAAATTTTTAGCTACATCTCGTAAACTAATTGATTCTTGATAATGTTCATTTATGTAATCATAAACTTGTTTTAGCTGAGAAGAAGATTCAAATAAATTAGCAAACTTACTAAATTCATCTGTTTCATGTTCTGTAGATGCACTAGTTTCTTGAAATTTTTGAAATTTAAAAGCAAACCATTGTTTTAAGATACTTCGACGTTTGATTTGAGCCGAAATTGACCCTACTAGCTGTTCAGGAGTAAAGGGCTTACTAAGATAGTCATTGGCTCCCAACTCCATTCCTTCGCGAATTTCTTGACTTGTGCCTTTGCCTGTCAAGAAAATTACAGGAATAATGGCTGTATTTATATTTTTTCTCAAGTTTTTTAATACCTCATAGCCATCAGTTTTTGGCATAACAATGTCGCAAACAACTACATCTGGTAGATATTGATGTGCCTTTTCTATTCCTATAGAACCATTTTTAGCATCGATAACTTCATATCCTTTTAATTCTAAACAGTCCAAAAGTAGTTTTCTAGTATCTCGTTCGTTTTCAATTACTAGTACTTTATTCATTATTTATGAGGTAAATATTTTTGATAAAAAACAGATATGTTAATAACAAAAATAACATTTTTTGGTTATTTAAATAATAAATAAAAAATAAATAAATTTATCTACTTTGAGTTTTAGTTATTTAAAAATTAACAATGTATTATTTAATTTTTAAGTATTTTATAAAATTAGTAAGTATAGTTTAATTAATTTAATCATAAAATAATTGACTAGCAATTTTATTATTTGCTTTTGATTTTAGGAAAAATAATTTTACATTCCGTACCCAAGCCAACTTTACTACTAATATATATCTCACCTTTAAGAATATGTACTAATTTTTTAACGATGGTTAATCCTAGCCCATGCCCTTGAGTATCATCAATATTATTACCTCGAAAAAATGGTTCAAATAACCGTTCTAGATCTTTTTCACAAATTCCGATACCCCGATCTATAATCTGAAAATATAGATTGTCTGATGTATAATCGACTATCAGATCTATTAGACTATCTTTGGGGGAATATTTCAAAGCGTTTTCTAATAAATTAGTTAGAATAAGCTGCAAGATACTACTATCTGTTAGTATCAATAGGTTATCTTCAGGACAAATAAAATTAATTTTCTGTTGAAATATAATATTTCCAGTACTTTCTGTTTCACCAGAGATATCTAACTGAATATCTAATAGTAAGTTTTTACAAAAATCTTTAATATCTAAAGCTTCAAAATTAATACTCAATTTACCTAGTTCTACTTTTTTTAAAACTAACCATTCATCAATTAACAGATTGAGGGTGTTGACGTTTCTAATAATGCGATTAAGATATTTACGCTGTTTATCTGAGTCCCAGGTATCACAATATTCATTTAAAAGATTAGAAGATAAGGCAATTGTATTTAAAGGAGTTTTCAACTCATGACAAATCATCGAAACAAGTTTTTGTTCAGCAATAATTTTCTCCTGGTTTTGCTCTAGTTGTTTGTATTTAGTAATATCTCTCGCTGTGACTAAAATTGCTGCTTGATTATTAAATTGGATTTTTTGCAGGTAACAATCAAGCCAATATTCACCTTCTATTTTTGTTGAGAGTTTAATTTCCTTATGGAACGGAATAAAGTATTCGTCTGAATTTAATTTTTGCTTGATCTGCTCTAGTTGTAATTTATCTAAAATTTTTGTATTATTCAATAACTCCTCATAACTATCAAGAGTCGTAAATTGATTCAGTCGATTTAAAAAATGTATGCGATTATTTTGCTCGACCAAAAATATTCCCTTAGTCATTTTAATTAAAGTTGGAATATTCAATAGTTGTATTTGATTCAAAAAACGATCCTCTGGTGTGTGAATTTTTTAAAAACCATATCCACTATTCAATGACCATGACAAGCTAAATGCCACTCTCTCCTACCTAGTTTTTAAAAACATTAAGTGGGGGTAATTGAATTCTGAACTTTAAATTAATAT
>CAYXWE010000001.1:35304-36323 GCA_964468145.1 uncultured Pleurocapsa sp. | reverse complement strand
CTCGTCCTCCACATCAAAGTCTGTCTCTTTGCGGATGTAGTAGGTTCTGCCAATCCAATCGGGGTCGCTGCGTTTGCCTGTAGCTGGTCTACCTCTTTTTTTACTGGGTGAGGGTGAGATTTTTGCTGCTGGTTTTTCTTCTGGGGTTGATTCTAGAACTATTTTTTTGGCTGAGGCTGTGGTTTCTAGATCGGTTTTACTTTCCCTCTCTGATTCGGGAACGGGTTTAATTTCTTGCTCGGATTGGGTTTTGGTGTCTTCTGAAATAGTTTTTTGGCGATTTTGTGCCAGCTTTTTAAACATATCGGCGGTATTACTCATACAGTTATCTCCTTGCCTACTCGTTCGTAATCATTCCAGGCTATTTTTGCCATACGATCTTTAACCTGATACACGGGAACTCCCATGAGGGCTGCTTTCTCGTAGGCAATTAACCGTCTAATTTCTGTCTTAAATAAAGGTACGGATGCCAAAGCTTCTTTGGCTTGTTGAGCCATTTTTACGGGCTTGGGATGAACCATTGTGAGTAATATTCGATAGCGTTCGCTCTCTAGCTCTTGAAGCAAATCCACCGTTTGTAAAAGAGCATCAATAGCTAAAGCATCAGGAGTAGTTGGCAGCACGAGAAGGTTACAGCCATCGGCGAGAGCTTGTAATTCTCCTTCCGAAGGACGAGCAGCAGTATCGATGACGATATGTTCGTACTTGGGACTGTACAGGGCAGCTTGCATCAAGTCTACTACCTTAAAAGGAAAACCACCCCGTTTGCTCCAGCCCGTAGCACTGCGGTTGGGGTCGCCATCAACTAATAAGGTTTGCCCCAATTGTGAAAAATAACAGGCAAGATGGACCGCAGTTGTAGTTTTGCCGATTCCTCCTTTGAATCCAGCAACTGTAATCAACAATTTTTATACCTCAATTTGCAGACATTTAAGTGTACAGTCACTTACTACTAATCCACCTTGGCATCTTGGTAAATTTTTAGATTTCTAGATTTTCACTAATTCATGTTTTCAGCT
>CAYXWE010000001.1:0-35204 GCA_964468145.1 uncultured Pleurocapsa sp. | reverse complement strand
TGGCGAATTGTAAGAATTCTAAGTTTTTAAATTTTCGTATTTTTGAATTGGCGAATTTCTGAGATTTCTAGATTTTCACTAATTCGTATTTTCAGCTTGGCGAATTGTAAGAATTCTAAGTTTTTAAATTTTCGTATTTTTGAATTGGCGAAATTCTGAGATTAATATATACGAAGCAGCCACAAAGAGATCGCAAAAAGTAATAAAAAAAGTACAACCCAGGCAATTAGATATTTGCCCAAGTCATCTGAATTGCTATTGTCCGATATGGAAGAAGGCGATTCTCGGACAATACTTTTTGGATAGCTCTTAGAAACCAAGGGACGTTGGCTCACCACAGGTTCGGAGTATTTTTGCCTTTGTTTGGGAGAAGCAACAGCAGCTAACCGCCCCCGTAGAGGAGGCTGTACTCTCACAGTACGACGTGGAAAACGATTCATCGGCGACCAATCCTTACTACATCACCATCAAATGTTGGCACAGAAAGCACAAAAGGGTCGGTAGAATAGGTTAATGCCTGTTCTTGTAGAATACCAATGGCAATTTCTTCACCCATACGAAGACTGTCATAGTAGTCGCTAAAGTAATGCACTCCAGCCATATTACGACCAATGGAAATATTAGCAGCTAGTTTATTTAACTCACCTTCAAGAGTTAAAAACTGATTGGGAGTGTAGGGAACGAGATTGCCAGTAGGGACACCTTCGCCCATACCTGGGTTAGGTAAATCAGGAGCGCGAAATGCTATTGCTGTATCTCCAGGTGCAAAACGTTTAAACGTAGCCTGGGAAGGATTGTTAGTATCACCAACCAATACCGCACTGGTATCAAAAAAAGCTTTGAGAATAGTGACACAAGCTCCTGCAACAGTAGCGTGTCCCGCACCATAAGCTGGGTGCATGGGCGAGCCTTCTGGGAAAGCCATAGGTAAAAGATAGTTAGTAGTATTGAGCGCATTTAGAGTTCCATTACCATTATTTGCTTCTAAGGCTTCTTGTAGTTCTACTACTTCTCCTTTAAAAAGGATATTGCCACTGGCATCATATTTCTTTTGGAAGGCATTAGGAATCGTCTGTTGGATATTAGGTGATAAATTACCGAAGTTTCGAGCAAGCTCTATCCTTGCAGCTAATGCTTCTGGACGCAAGCGAATATGATTGTTGAACTTTTGAAAGCGGACTGCTTTTAAGGCTCTGGTAGCAACTTCAGTTACTAAATTAAGAATATGTGGGCCACCATAAAGGGCAAAACCACCAGCATGACGGCGAGTGTTAGCATTACCTGCTGCTACTCCACCACCAGAAAGATGGTCGAAAGCAGGATCGAAGGGAGTTCCCATCCCCAACAGAATTATGCAGGCATTCAAATAGGCTTCGTAAAGAGCATCGTAGTGAACGTAAGTTGCTAAATCGCGGGGAGTAGAGATAAAGCGACGGGGAGGACGTGCTGGAGTCACCACAGGATTTCCATTGGTTGCACCATAGGTTTCACCTGCTGGTTTAATACCATTTTGAACCTCAACATATTCAGACATGGCGGTCATGTAATCTTTTCTCGGTTCGGCAATAGGAACTTTTTGATCTATTTGCAGGACACCATAGGTAATTTTGCCTTCGTCAACACCACCAGCACCATTGAGGTCGTTATTACCAATCAACAAAAACTGAGAAAGATAAGGGCCAATCTCTACCCCTGGAGAAGAACCACGAAACACCGTCTGTAAATCTAAGTTTCCTCCAGCATCTACTTTACGGGGTCTTCCTGTTTGATTGCCAATATAGGGGAGAGCATTGAGGCGAGCGATTGAAGCATTAATGGCAGCACTTCCCGAACCTGCTTCCAAATCATTGAGAGGAACATCTCTTAAAATAGCCAGTTCGTAAACTTCAGCCATTTCCAAAACTAGCTCTTGATTTACCTTACCATCAGCATCTATCAATGGTGGTGCGGGAGGCATGGTAACGGCTTGAGGATCTGGCCCTTGTAATTCAAAAGCCACTCCTGCGGTGGGAGCTTCCCACTGGCGAAAATCATTGGGAGTTGGGGTTACAGTTTTTGCACCATGATTTACCCGATCTGTAAAAGGGTCGATAAAACCTTCATCTATCGCCCGCCGAAATTCCACAAAATCCTGGGGGTCTTCAAGTAACCCCGTATCTTGGTTATGAGGTAGCCCTTTAGTAAAGGACATGAAATATCTATCTCCAGCATATCTTTGCTCTTCCCCGTTAGCTTTATGCTCTGGATGATTGCGACTTCTCGCGAGTTCTGCTGCTTCAAGACGAATAGCGTAGGATTCTTGTCTGCGTTCGTTCATGATAATCTGATTATCTTAATTTTTTAATTGAATTAAATCGTCAATTTTTGCTGAAAAAGTTCAAATTGAGTATTTTGCCAACTGTACTTTTTCAGAAACCGATATTGAATAATTTGAAAAGCCCAAAATTCGTGACAAACTCTTACCAAAATTTGCCTCTTTCACCCCAGACAGCATAATCTTGTCCAGAAAGAATTAAATCCATTCCTGGGAGCCATTTACTTCCCTCTGGTTGCCAGCTACCAGGACCAATTTTCATAGCTACTTCACCTCTATCGCCTTGAATATAAGCTGCATAAACCAAACCTTGTCGAGCAGTAGCTATATAAAGCTTGCTTTCGGAGTGAATTCCATATTGCTGGCGAATTTCAATCAGTTGTCTAATCTGTTTTTCATAGAACTCTCCAGAATCATAGATATCTCGCCAAAAGACACAAGGAATTCCAGGATGAGTCAACAAATAGGCATAACCTTGAACCATTTGCTCCCCACCAGGAAAGTAAGGAACACCATTCTCTCCATTTCTTACTTCCTCTGTATCGTGATTTTCCAGAAAGGTTACAGCTTTATCAGACCACAAACCAATTAATCCTGCTGCACGGTCGCCGTACTTGAGGTAATGGAAATTCTTCCAAGCTACTGCTTGATACAAGGCATCCCTAAGAGGAAAGTCAAATGCTGTAGAGCGAAATGCTGGATTTGGATGAGTCGAATCAATCCAATTTATGACTTTTTGGACATCGCCATCAAAAAATTCTCCTACAGTAAATTCGGGACTTGTATTTCTGTTATATAGCTCCGTAGCCCAACCAGCATAGCCTTTAACAAGATCGTATCTCCAACCCACAAAACCAGCTTTGCTCGGCTCTTTAAGATAATTCATCCAATCGATTAGGCTATTGGATACTTCGGGGTTGCGATGGTCGAGATCTCTCCCCGCATGATAGGACTCCCCAGAATCCCAGTGAAAAGATTTAAGCCCTTGATACTCATCATTACTGACAATAGAATAAGTACTCCAAGTCGGATTTTTAAAATCTGCAAAGTCTCTACTACCAACGCGATGATTGATGACTATATCTGCGATTGCCTTAACTTCGGGTTTTAGAGTATCAATAGTAGTTTTAAGCTCCGCAGCAGTTCCATAGTTACTGTCAAGTTTGTATAATTCTCTGGGTAAATATCCTTCGTAATCAGCACAATCTGATGGAGGGGGAAACCAAACTAGAGTAAATCCCGAATCTTTGATTCTCTGGGCATTTTGTTGAATGATTTGATACCAATTTTGTTCGTGGGATTTCCAATGAAATCCTTGAAGCATAATGTCATATTTCATGATTAAATAAAAAAAATATTTTTTGTTATTGGCGCAATATAATTAAATATTGGGCTAATTTACCAGAAAAGTAGATGGTTATTACTTTTGATGGCTATATTTTGGATTAATAAAAATGCAGGTAAAATCAATTAATTTTTTTTGTTGAATCGAGCAATTGAGTCAAACAAGATTTTTTGACCTCAATTATTATCTAAAAGTTCCCGATTGAGAATAGCTCTTCTTTGACCAGAAGGAATAATTACTTTTTCTTGCTCGATACATAACTGCATATGCTCGAAAAGCAGTCCTGGTTTCTGTCCAGTTGCACCAGGTAAACTACCAAAATAGCGATGACCTATCACAGTATCGTAAGTACTATTAAAACCGCTACAGTCGAGAGCGAAAACATTGCGGGGAACTTTATTCATATCTTCTGGCCCTCTCTGACCCAAACGGCGAGACGCGATAATATTAAACACATTGGCTGCAATGCTAGTACGTAACGCCCAATCATCCGAAGCATGATAAACAACAACATTATTAGCTGCTACGGGAATCCATTGACCCCGTTTATTCGGTTCGAGTGCTTCATTAACTATATCGGGTGCAGCCAGAAATATATTGTTGAAAATTTGCGGAAATCCATTGAGTTGATAATAATCTACCGCACGGCTTGTCGCTCCTGCTAAGACTCTCGCTCCCATGGATTGAGTCAAGATATGTAGTTTTTTATTGAAAGGCGGGTTGGAGGGTGTCAATCTCTGTTGCAGCCAGCGAAAGAACATTTCAAAAAATCGCATAAAAGACATATCGCTAGCATCGGCTGCTTTTTGGTCGTCAAAATAATCTTTAATAAATCCCAGATCGTTGTCGCAGGGCCAAATTAAAGGCACGACTAAAACCTTCTTACTATCTGATAGACCGAAGAGTTGCTGAAGTTCCTTAGTTCGGGGGAAGACAGCTTGTTCGGGCAAGCTAGAATAGCCATGAATATAAAATAAAATTTCGGTGGCTTCTACTTCATCTAGCTGTTGGAAAAATTCTCGATGACCGATTTCTCGATAGTTATCCTGTGACGTTCGTTCGCAAAAATAGATTGACTGTTCGGCTTGATTGTTATTTAAATTGAAACTCACCTGACGCGGAATTTTCAGAGTACCATCTGGCAATCTAGGAGTGGGACCTTCATTGAAAACTCGATTAGTCGCAAAAAGAATAGTCATGGAACATTTTTTTTCTCTCTGTTACTAATAACTCTGCAAATAGATCGTGTTTTTATGCGTTTATTAAAGATTCTTAATATTTAAAAACTTATCATTCTGTTATTACAAAACTGCTAACTCCATCTTGATATGCGATGCTGACGATTTGAGATACGAGCAAATCTAGATCGATTAAACAGAGATCGTGTAAAACTATTTCGGTCGTTGATACTTGCTGAACGACGTAATGTTCGCCAACCAATTCGATTGTTCCAGTGTATCGAGCTTCGTTAATATTGGTTGGTAATAAAGTCTTTTGGGAAAACTGCGCTCTCAGAAAATTTCTTTCCCTACTGCGAGCGCCCAATCCCTTAAGAGTATCCTCAATCCATTGAGGAGAGTCGTCATTTTGTTGGACTATCTCGCCGTTTGCGATAACTGCTCCCAATTGTGGAGTTACGGTGTTATCGAAAATATAGGTGCGCTGGGCAATTTCCGCAGCTTTGGGTAAGAAAGAGTGAGTGCGATAGTAACGAGCCACAATTTTGTCGGTAGGAACATCGTGACCCCCTTCAACTACTCGCTGTCGAACTCGTCCCACATTGTATTCGGGATTGAGGGTGCTAATAAAAACTACAGTAATTTCAAAACCAGCTTTCTTGGCTTTGGATAATAAAGCTAATTTACTGGGATGACTCATTACAGTTTCAAAAGCAAAGGACTCTCCCCTTTCGATACATTCCTGTCGGCGATTTGCTGCAATGGCAGATGCTTCGTAGGCGCGTTCCATAATGTTACCGCCCAGAGAAAGGGCAATTTCATCGGGATTGATATAGTTGGCAGGAAAATCAGCGATCTCTTGAAAAATTGGCGTGATGGTAGACTTTCCCGAACCATTGGGACCTGCGAACATTACCAGACGGGGAGCTAACACTTCGCAATATCTAGCTATTTAGCTACCTGGTTTAAATCCACCGAATATGGCTCTAGTTGCCCATCGGGATATTGTTTGTACATTTTGCCATCGACAGAAGTAATAGTGGCAATTCCTTGGGAGTGCATTCGCTCGACGGCTTGCGACACGGCAATTTGAGCTAAGCGTTCCATTTCATCGCTCCTCAGGTCAAAAAATCCTTTCTCTAAGGTTGCAGATGAGTTGAGAGCATTTGGTTTGGCGTCTTTACTGACTTCTGACATGGTTATCTTGCGAGAATTGCTATAGTTTGCCACCTATTTTAATTCTAACTCGTTAGGTTAGATTGGGATTACAGAGTTTGCCTAATATTCCAGAGTCAATAAATACTATCATCTATTGTTCGTATAATTTTCTTCCTACTGGTCTAGATGCATCCATAGTTTTCTTAAAACTTTCAAAAAAAGCTGCTTTTTCTGCTGATGGCTGTTCTTGTTTTTTTCGTTCGATTATTTCTCGAAGTTTCTTCAGTTTGGGTTGATTGAGGCGTATTTGTTCTTCTCTATCCCAGCTACCGTTGACGTTTTGAGATGACTGTAATTGTAGATGTTGTTTGAGGATAGTTATTTCCTTTGAGTCGATATTAAGAGGTTGAGGGTAGCCTTCTAATAGCAATAAATATCTCTCATTTTCGTGGTTTTTATCGGGGATTAAAGCGACAAACCGATTTAAGTCGATAATTTTCCCCGTAGGTAATTCAATAGTTGCTTTCATGTTCTTCTCCTTACTACTAATTTATTTTCTTGAATATTTAAGCTGTTTTATTTTCATTCATTTATCCTTACTATTAAGTCTATAATTATTAGTTTAACTACATATTGTTAGCGACTTTAAATAAACAATCCCACATCAACTGAGAAAAATTTAGCGAGAGCTTTTGCTTGAGCTTTACTAATAGAGCGTTTGCCATTAACTACTTCCGAGACTACACCTCTCGAACCGATGACACCAACCAAGTTTTCCTGCTTGAGATTGTTGGATTCCATTAAATGCAGCAACATAGAATGGGGCGTTCCTTCGTCCAGGGGATAATTTTCGTCTTCAAATTTTTCGATTAAGGTAACTAATAATTCGAGGATTGCATCTTCTTCTAGAGAACGATTGGCTTTGTGTTCCAATTCTTGTGCTTTAGCTATAGCCAGATCGTTTTCTGCCTCGGTTTCTATTACTTTGGGTTGATATTTAGCTAATAATTGAGCGTAGTCTGAAGGATTAATAGTAAGGGTCATTTTTCCACCTGTTTTTGTCATATTCGGCATGAGTTAAAACATACTTGATATAAATTCTTTGCTGCTCGTAAATAATATCGACGATTAAACGATAGCGATTGCCTTTGATGTTGAAAACGGTGAAGTTGCCAACGGCTTCGGCAGTTTTGTAGGTAGCTTGGACTTCAGTTAAATTCTGCCATTTAGCTTTACTGGCAACTCTATACCAATCGTAGAGAGCATCACAAGAGTCAGAATGGGATTGACAGTAATCGCGAAGAATTTTACGACTAATAACGCGCACATTGGTTAACTTTATCTGGTTGCTCTTTTATGTTCTCGAATTGAGAATAAAATGTCAAGCTATTTAGTGACTTTCTTTTTTTGTTTGAATCAACTAGACCAATGTTGGTTAACGCATAAGTTGAAATTTTGCTCACGATGTTTCAATACTTTGAGTCCTCTCATTCACACATAAGTTGAAAATTATTACCGCATAAAGTGAAAATTTCCGCACTAATCACCCCATAAGATGAAAAAATCTGACAACTTATTTCAAATTCCATTAACGAAAACATAAATTTAGTTTCAGCTTTAAAATTTGAGGTTCTGGATTGCGTAAAATCATTACTCCAGTTGGATAAAGCTCCGACGGAAAAAGATATCTAACTTCTTGACTGGCTATAATTAACCGAGCCATAGATAGCTCAAGATCGTCATTCCATGTTTGAGCTATTTCGGGTAGCCAACACTGCACCTCTTTCAACTTAAATGATTTTGTGCCGATAGAGGCTCTCATTGTCCAAATTATTTCAGTCTGCTCTAAATGATATCGACTCAAAAAATTAATCAGATAGCTCTCAAGCAGAATAGATATTGAGCAACAGACGGGAAAATAATTTGAGAGTTTTATTAAAAAATCGACCATTGAGCTAACAGTCGTTGATGGACTACTTGTTTGCTGTAAATTACTTTCGTGCCAAATAAGAAGCTGTTGGAGATTACTTTCCCATTCTTGAAAAAAATCAAACACTAATTCTTCTGACGATAATATTTCTGATTCAGAATCAAATTCCGTAAAGACAATTTTAGATAATGCGATACATCTTTGATGTCTCCAGTGAATTCTGACATAAGCTTCTAAAAAGCGTGACAATCTGGAAAACTGATTAAGGGTTAAATGAAATACTGGATTATCAGCTTGATAAATTCTATGAATCGCATTCAGACACTCGACCTGTCCGAAATTTCCATACAGGTAGAGTGAAAAATTAACTTGAGCGTCATTTGCAGCAGTAGCCAGAGAATTCCTCAAATCAAAGCCACACTGACACTTAGCTACACCAGGTCTCGACCACTTAATCAGTTGCTGACATTGGGGACATTTATCGATCAGATTACATCGATGTATCGGACAGGTTCGACTTATCTTAGAATCCCAAAGAAGCCGAGAATAAAGGGATTGTTTTAGGCAATCGGGACAGAATTGAGTAGCTTTCTTGTAAATAACATAGCTCGTAACATTGCCCCTGTTAGTAACCTCGAAAGTGATTGACTTCAACACCTCCTCATCGATTCCAGTTAGTTGACTGAGTAAAAAAGGTTTATCACTATCGTGATTTAATTGAATTTGTCGGTTGGCTCGATGACCTGCTAATTGTAAAATCCAGTTAGGAGACTGATAGTAATTCTTCTCGCTCAGACGCAGAATATAGCCAGCTAAACTCTCATCTACATAGGGTGAAGAAGTACGCAGCAGTCTTTGAGGTATAGAGGTTAATGAAGCAGTTACTTCTTCGTTAAAACTCTTGACGCTTTGAGCTTTTTTGATTTTAATTTCAGGCGATTGTTTGTTGCCCCAATAGTCAACTTGGTCGCTCTCGCTTCTGGTTCTTGAATTTCAAATTCATCGCTGATAAAAGGATCGATCTTATCTGTCTTATCAGCATGGACGTATTTCTCAAAGGCAGCAGCTAAAATGCTGAGAGAGAGTTGTTCTTGATGCTGCTGAAGAGCGAGGTAAGTTCCATAACGAATTAACTTCATCACATAGGCAACTACCCCATCTGAAGCATAATAAAATCGCCTAGCCATATCTAACTCTGATAAGTGAGAGGCTGATTCTAAAGGCAGTTGAGATTCTAATAAGTGTAAAAAAGTCCGAAACTCTGCACCATTATCGGGTTGCCAAACAAAAGGGTTTAAATGACATCGGGAGCGCAAATCGACGACTAAGTTGAGAATGAGATTTAAGTTTGAGAATCTGCTCTGCTTCAGGTAAACCAATTAAAATAATC
Source organism: uncultured Pleurocapsa sp. (assembly GCA_964468145.1). Classification (GTDB taxonomy): domain Bacteria; phylum Cyanobacteriota; class Cyanobacteriia; order Cyanobacteriales; family Xenococcaceae; genus Waterburya. The sequence continues at coordinate 25,889 of CAYXWE010000001.1, read as the reverse complement.
GGCAAATTAGTATCTAAAATTAAAGTTTTGAGCCAATCAGAAACCGTTTTCAACACTTTCGCTGAATCTCGGTCAATAAAATGTTGAAATTCATCCAAAATCAACAGTTGAACCCCACAATCTTTCATCAAACCGATTAAGCGAATCGTCTGCTTACCTGTTGAGCCTTTGTCATAAGCAGGGTCGCCGAGTTGCCACAGGAGTTTGGAAACCACTGTTTTGACCGTAGCAGGAGCGGGGATAGTTACAGCCAGGATGGGAATATTTGTTCCTTCAGGGGTAATTTGTCTGGGATATTTACTGGCATAGGTTCGATAAATAGTAGTCTTCCCTACCCCCGTCGGACCAGATAGAAACATACATTCTGGTTCGTCCTTACAACAGGAGAAATGATGACAATACTCAATGGCACGAAGAATTTCTTTAAATCGAGGGTAGGAAATATAGATATTATTAGCGATTTTTAGTCTTTGTGCCACAGTCATGGCACAGAATTGTGGTTGAGTTTTGGACATGAGCGTTTTTCCTTACTTGGGTAAACCGTAACTAACATCCCAGCCAGATAGATCTAGCTGCCAATCATCTTCTATTTGCTCTTGTCGAACAAGTTGAGTTGATTGAATCTCATCTGATGTGTTCTGATTCTGCTCTGGTGAGTTGGAGTCTACTTTGACTTCATCAGTTTTGGGTTGAATTAATGAGTTGTCTTCCTGAAACCGTGTTTGATGGATATCAGTTGGTTCGGTTGCTATGGGCGATGCAACCAAGGCATTATCAAGATTAGATATTCCACTATATGAGCTTGGTTGACCAGAAGCAGCTTCTACTGGAATATCCATTGTTTGACTCTTGGAGGGTGGTAATTTTTCACCTGTTTTAAAAGTTGAGGAGGAGCTTTCTATACCAAGCCATCTCGCCATTGATTGACGGGTTTTTCCTCTTTTTGATTGTTTCCATTCCCGCTCGACAATGCGTTGAATCTTCTCTTTAGCCAGAGCTAAAGCCACAATATCTACTTTGTCTGCTTCAAGACGCGCCAATTGTTTGACTACTTTATGTTGCCAGAGGGTTAAACCTTGGGTATATTCTTGATGCAGTGCAGGCACTTCTATAAATTGGTAATTAGAAGAGTCTAAAACATAAACACTCGATAAATCTGTCGGGTCGTATTTGACCTTAGTTCTGGGAGATTGTTTCATCTCCGAACGCAAACGAGCTAGTTGGCTGCTGTTATAAATTAAACCTTCAAATTCTATTCCTCTTCTAGTGATGGTGCGTTCAATCGTGGCTCCAATTAGTACTTTGAGTTCATTCATTGACGGTGGCAAAGCTGGTGGAAAGGAAGCTATTGACTTTGACCAAACTTGTTGACGGGGAGATTTTAGCTGTGGATGGGAACTTTGATTGTAAATATCAACTACAAACAGATGCAGAATTTCTTGAAGTGCTTCAAAAGAAACTACTGCATTTTTCTTTGGGTCGTAATCATACTGCTGCATGAACTTAGCAAAAGTTTTACCAGGCTGATGGGAGAGCAATTGAGTATTTAAAGCACCAAAATATCTTTCGATAGCACTCTTGTACCAAGGCATTTTGGGAGGAGAATATTGGATGACGATACCCAAGCTCAGACAGGCATCTTCAAAGGAGATACTATAAAACTCTTTGCCATTATCAACGACAATTACCTCTGGTAGTCCGTAGGTGTCCCAGTTATTTTCTACATTCGGGTATGAAGAGCGCAGGTAGTTTTTGGGACGAATAAAATGAGACATACATTGCATCACCGATAGGTAACTAGGAGGCTCAAAACTAGCGTAATAACCCAGGTTTACTCCTGAATACTTGTCTATAGCACTGGTCAACCAAGGTGTTCCTATTGGTAATCTGGTTTCTGTATCGACTACAAATAAAGGTAATTTGGTGTGGTCGATTTCTACTCTTTCCAGAGGACGGGTAGGACGTGGACCGAGCTTTACAGGGTCATACATCGAGCTGGCAATTCTGCGACCATAACGAGCAATAGCGGTTTCGTGCGGGTCTAATTGGGCAAGAGCGCGATAAATAGTCATTTGGCTGGGAATTTCGAGTTTTTCCTGACCTAGAGCTGACCTCAAACGATTAGACTGATTTATTTCGATAATTACTCGGTCGTAAACATCTGCTCCTTCAGCTTGAGTAGGATTCAAATACACGCTTTCGATAGCATTTTTGATAATTTGCCGTACTTCTGGATTTAACCGCGACTGACGGTTTCCTTTAGCTGAATGGAGAGGGACTAAGGAGCGAATGTCTTCTCCTGATGAAGAGTAATTCTTGAGCCAGCGATAAAGAGTCAGCCATGACGGTGGTTTACTATCTTTGATTTCCCTCGATACCAGGGAGATAATTGGTTCTAGAGTTGTAGCAGTTCGCTTGAGAGAGGTTGAAGAGAGAACTCGGCTGACATAGCTGTATCTTCTTTTGGCTTCCTCTCTTAACTCCGGTGGTAACTCGGTAAAATCGCTACTACTGTATCTTTTGTCGTTCTGTTGTTTGACCGTCTCCTCCTCTTTACCTAAAAATTGAAGTTCTCCTTGAAACAATAACTGGGTCAAAACTACTTCTTTTAAATTGGAACAAGTGTTGGTCAGTAGGTTTCTTAGCTGAAGCTCTCCTGTGGGTAAGCGTTGCTCGATGGTGTATTCTCTACCTTGCAAAAGCAACCGCAATCCTTTTTTCAGTTGGATTCTAGTCATTGATTAACCTGTCCCTCCCAATTGATTGTCTCCGGCGACAGTTGAATCAAACTTTGGGGTGTAATCGGTTTCATCAAGTCAGTGATGAGAAAACCACTCCACAGCAGTCGCAGCAGATGATTGTGCGTAATTCCTTTAGCTTCTAGGTCTAGCTCTGCTTCAAGAAGACTTTTAGTTTCGACGCAACGAAAGTATGCTAAACAATCAATGTAGTTATGCCAAGATAGAGACACCCTGGCATACCGATAAAGCAGCTTAATATTATCTAATCTGGGCTGAACCCGAATCGTTTTCTCAGTCACCACTACAAACTCTAGATTGTAAGCCTTACAGAAAGAAGCTGCTTGTTGAAAGCGACGGGTATTTTGCAATTCTTTAACTTTGTTATCTGGTTTGACCTCTATAATTTGCGATAAGCCTTTTCTTGACACCAAAAAATCTGGTGTATATTTTCTTCTTTTATCGAGATTACTATAGGTGATGGTAAAAGGTTGTCCTTGGTAAGAAAGAACATCTGGGTCAATTTCCAGCAGATAAACATAGTCCCGTTCGAGTTGAGACTCCCACCAAATTGCGGTATTCATCTTTAAACTGGGAAACTTCCCAATTACCTTTTTGCTGCCTCGGTTGGTAATTTTTCTCGCGACCACTGCCAAGCTTCGACCCCCCCTTTAATAGAGATGGACTACTTTTAGATTATTAGTCAGAGTTACATTTTCAACTTATGCGTTAATAATTTTCATCTTTTGTGTTAATTTTTCACTTTATGCGTTGAGGTTTTCAACTTATGCGTTAACCAACACCAAATAACGATACAGTAAGGATATTACCGAGTATGCTCTCGGAAATAAAACTTTTCGATACCGATTGCCTTATGGGACAAATTACGAATCGCGCTACCCGGTGTCGAGGAAACCTCGACGGGGTCGCTCCTCCCTCACACCTGGAAAATTCTTTCAATGCCAAAATTGAGAGATATTTTACCCATACCGAAACCGACGTGCTAGCTCAATTTCTACTCGATAAACGCAATCCCAGTACCAGAAACGCTTATGCTAAAGACCTCAATGACTTTTTTCGAGTCACTACGGGTCAGGTTGCTACATCTGATGCGGTGCTGGAGTTTTTACACCTGGAACGTTCGGCTGCTGTGGGAGTGGTGCTGAATTATAAAGCCAAATTATTTGATAAGGGATTATCGGAAGCGACGGTTAATCGCCGTCTGGCTTCGATTAAAACTCTCTGTAGTATGGGTCGCAAGTTGGGAATTTGTCAGTTTACCCTGGAAGATGTTAAAGGGGAACGGGTTCAACAATACAGAGATACGACGGGGATTAGTCCTAAAGAATATCGTAAGGTGTTGGATATTTGCGATTTGACTAAGGTGAGTGGTGTGAGGGATTATGCCCTATTGAAGCTGCTGTGGGATAATGCCCTGAGACGGAATGAGGTGAGCTTGCTTAACTATGGGGATTTTGAACCCTCTGCTAGGGAATTAACCATCTTGGGTAAGGGAAAAGGAACGCAGAGGGAGATAATCGGCTTGAGTACCTCTACTACTAATGCCCTGCTAGACTGGTGTAAAGCTTACAAACACAGGAAAAAGAAAGCACCGTTGTTTGTGGCTTTAGATTTTAAACACAAGGGTCATCGCATTACTGGGGATGGTATCTATAAGCTGGTGCGTCGCTATTGCAAACAGGCGGGAATCAAGAAAAGAATGAGTCCCCATCGAGTCAGACACAGTTCGATTACGGCTGCTTTGGATGCTACCGACGGGAATGTGCGGAAGGTACAGAAGCTATCCCGCCACCGTCAGATAGATACCTTGATGATTTACGATGACAATCGGGCAAAAGACCAGGTGGAATTGTCGGAAATGTTATCTGGGTTGATGGATTGAAATATTTTTTATTAACTAAAACTAAAATTTTAACTGGTAGCAATATTTCTCTTCTTTATTTCTACTTGTTATGATTTTTTAACTATATCGTTGCTTTTTTGCTTGTAAATAATTGATTCTCAGTATTCAACAAGCTGAATTTAAAAATTTTTAGTTTCAGCTTGCCAAACCTTAATTTTTTGATCTCTACCACCACTAATAAGAAACTTTCCATCAGGACTAAAAGAGACAGCATACACTTCTTGAGAATGTTCGGATAGAGTACAAAGTAACTCTCTTGTCTCTAAGTTCCATAATTTGATCGTGCAATCTGCACTACCACTAGCAATAGTTTGTCCATCGGGATTAATAGCAATAGACCAAACGGCATCTGAATGACCTTCTAAAGTATTTATTAATTCACCTGTATTGATATCCCATAATCTGATAGTGCCATCACGACTTCCACCGATAATAATCAGTTCGTCAGGACTAATAGCAACAGACCAAATTAGGTCAGAATATCTTACGAGAACACGATTGAGAGCAACTATGGGTTGTTGGTTGGGATTAAAATCCCAAATTCTAATAGTATTATCGCTACTGCTACTAACAAAAAATTTCCCCTTAGGATTAAAATCAAAGGCTGTAATTGTATTGCCACAATCTTTGGCAATCGTATCTATAATTTCTCCCGTATCTATATCCCATAGTTTGAAAGTATGGTCGCGACTTCCACTAAGGAGAGTTTTGCCATCAGGACTAATTGCTAGAGAAAGAATTAGATTTGAATGACCGCGAAGAACTTTGTTTACCGCAGTATTTAAGTTCCAAACTTTGATAGTGTTGTTATCTCCATTACTTACAATAGTATATCCATCGGGACTAATGGCAAGTATATTCACCATTGAGTTTCCTGTTAGGGTACTCATTAGTTCACCTGTCTGTAAATTCCATATTTTAATGGTCTTGTCATAACTGCCACTAGCAATAATTTGTTTGTTACTTTGTTGCCAATTCCAAATAGTTAGAGAACGGATGGTATGGGTATGACCTTTTAAACTATGTAATAGTTGAACTTTTTGCCAATTAGCAAAAGTAGTTGTGGTATGTTTTTTCGGAGCTTGTTCTGTTTTTGATGTACTCTCTGTTTGAGGTTCTTCTATCTCTAATTGACTTTCTTTTTGTGGTTGATTGGTTTCTAACTCATCATAAAGTTGGAATAGCAAATTGTATAATTGCTCTATCTGACTTCCCATCTTTTGCCGTTCTCGATCTGCTTGTGTTAGAAGAAGCTGAAGTTGCTGACGTTCTTGATGCTCTAGTTTTAATTCTTCTTGCAGATTTTGAATTTTATTAGTTAATTTTTCGTAATTTTTATAAATATTTTTTTCTTCCTCAAGACGAACTAATTTATTTTGTTCAAATTCTTGAAGTAATCGATTTAATAGGTGTTGACTTTCAGTAAACTGCTTATTTAATATCTCATAATTAGACTGTAATTTTTGATATTTTTGATTAGTTTTTTCAAATTCCAATATTAATTGGGATGAACGATTGTTACTACCAAATTCAATAATTCCTTGTTTCTCTAGTTTCCAAATATTACCGCTAGGAAGACGAGAAACTAAAGCAGGTTCATTTAATTTAAATTCAGTCGTTTCTGATGGTGAATTACCAATTAAATTGAATAAATATTGAAAAGTTTTTAATTGATGAATATTAATTGTTAGATTAGCTGCTGGTAAAAGCCAGTATTGTTCTTTATTGTCATAATTTGTTGCGATAATCCAATAGTTGCTTCTATTTACTGTTTCGAGAAATATTTGACCTTGAGTTTTTTGACGATAGCTTTCTGGAGTTACTGAAACTTTGAAGATATATTCTGATAAGAGTTGGGGAATATCGTGATAAATTTCAATTAATTGATATTTTGATATGTTTATCGAGTTTAACTTGGAAGTTTCTAGTGAGCCAGTTACTAATACGGCTTTTTGATTATTAATTAAGTCTAATTGTGTTATTGTGTTCTGGACAAATTTTAATCTTATTTCCAGTTTTTCAATTCTTTTTTGCAGTCGGTTGAAGTTAGTATTTGACTCTGTCATGTTTACAAAAAAATCTAGATTTTTTTCCTTTAGTTGATTCTGAGGATTAATTATTAAAGAAAATATTAATAAATTTGAAACCTTTGTTATGATTATTCTCTAGCAATAAGTAGATAATATGAAATCCACAAATGAATACGACAAATTAATACTTCTACTTCCTCTACCTCTTTGACCTCTTCTACTTTTCATCTGTAGCAAACTTTAAAGTATTTCATATAAGCTTAATTAATTATAAAACAGAGCAAAGCAGAAAATGTAACTGGTAACTGATTACACCAACAAAGATTAAAGCAAGTTTGCAAGTTAGTTATGACTATCCTTTCTCATTTCAAATAGGATTGCTATACTTTTGTTGAAGCCATTTTTTAAGTTCTCTATTTTTAACATTATCTTCAATTTTATTGCGAGAAAGCCAAATATCATAGTCAGTAATATTAATCTCTGCTTCATCAATTAGTTTGATTGCTTTAACTATTGTATCTTCATTAATTAATTTGGCATTAACACTATTATTTGTTTTTGTTCTTAGACTGTAAGCACCAGTATCCTTATTTAGAAAACTGGTAACGCGAATTAAATAATTTCTGCCAAATTTCGTGGTAAATTGAAGTTGGGAATTACTTCCTTCCCCACCATCATCATTTTTGTTTAATACTTCTCCTGTTGAAGCATCAATAATTTCTAAATAGGTGTCAAATTCGGAAGATAATAAATCAACTTTAATTTTGTAATTTGGCGGTATCCAACTTAATAGATAATCATCTTTAAATTTTTTAATTTGTGTCGGATTTTTAGCGTCCGTTTGTGCTAATTGTCCGTTTAGTGTCTGATTGGGATTAATAGTTTCCACATAATCAATATTTTGAGAAAATGATACAAAAGCATTAAACTTTTCTAAGCTTTCATAATCAGCATTTTCTGCCAAAATTAAAATTGCTGTTTGCTGGATCATTATTGATTCAAAATCATTTAATTGAGTATAGTCTTTTGCTATTAAATTTAATAGTTTTTTGACATTTGGTTGCCAATCCTTTCGCTTAACTGTAAGTGTATCTTTTGATTGCGGTAATTTTTTATTGAAGCTTGTTGTGAGAGATGGAATAATCAGAGAAGAACATCGATCTCTAGTAAAAATCACACTTTCATTTCTGGTAGTAATTAAAGAAGCTGACTCAAAATTTTCAGAAGTAGATTCATAAAAACTTCCAGCAGGAATTAATACAGTAAGCTGATGTTCAATATTTATATTAGGACAAATTTCTAATTCAATTTTTGTTAGACCAGTTCCTTTTGCCTTAACAGTAATTTTTTTTTCTTGTAAAAGATTAACAATATTCCTTCCTGTTTTGTCTTCTAAAGCTATTATCTTATCTTGTAGTTTATTTGAATTGGTATTAAGTTGATTTAAATTAGCATCAAGTCGATCTAATGTAGTATTAAGTTGATTAATTTGACGATTTCCTAAATATAAAATGGTAGCAGCAGCTATCGCTATAACCGTTCCCAATCCTACAAAAATTTTAATTTTTTTATCTATTTTTTTTTGTCGGGATTGTAAATTTTCTATTTTAATATTTGTTTTAATTTTTGTTGTTTCTAGTTCGTTATTAGTATTATTTATTTTTGTTAATTGCTCTTTCAAGTGACTATCATATTTAGATACTGAATGCAAGGCTTGTTTTGATTTTTTAATAGTTTCTTTTTCGATTTTTTTGATAAAAGTAAATAGTTCATTCTCAACAACTCTAGACTTTTCTTGTTGTTCGTCAAATTCACTATCTAATGGAAGCTTGGATGATAAAGCTGTTTTCCCTAAATGAAGAATTCCCTTTTTCTCTAACTTCCATTCTCTTCCATTTGGTTCTAAAGCAACCCTCGCTGGCTCTCTGAGAATAAATTCACTTAAATCGTTAAAATTTTCTCCTTCGACTTGAAATAAATATCTCAAGCTTTGAGTTTGAAAAATGTTAAAGTAAACATTGCCATTAGGCACGATCCAGTGTCTTTCTCGATTTGTTTCTCGTGTAGTAATTACCCAATAATTTCCTCTAGGAGCTTCTTCGAGAATAATTAACCCTTTATCTTTATTGCGATAACTTTCTTCTGTGAGCGAAACTCTTTTAATGTACTCTAGTAACACTTGAGGAACATCATTATAAATATTGACAAGTTGTTGAGGAGATACTTGAAGAGTTTTGATTTTATTAGTTTCTAAAGCACCAGTTACTTGTACTGCATTATGGGAGTTTGATGCAGCTTGAGAAGACAGCAATTTTTCTACTTTATCTTCTAGTTGATTAATTTTTTGCTTGAGATAGTCTAAATTCTCTGGTTCATTTTTCATTTTTGATTCTTGTTGTATATTTAGTTTTATCTAAATAATTTTTAAAATAATTTGAAATAAATTATTTTTTGCCTAAAAATCTAAAAATCCTCGTTCCTGTAATTGCTATTGATTACTAAAGGTAGGAATTATTATTAGTAAAATATTCTTTAACTTCATTTAGATAATCTTCAAGTTTTTTAGTTTTTTTTTGATAATTAAGTCGCTGTTCATCCCTCGAAAAATCTAAGATTCCTCGTTCTTGTAATTGCCATTGATTATTAGAGGTAGGAATTACTATTGCTGGTTTGACAAATTTAAAAATATTATAATATCCTATTTTATAGCCACGACATTCAAACACAACTTCAATTGTTTTATAAGTAGTACTGGTTAGATTCAAGTTTTTAAAATTATTGCTGGGAAATAAATAATTAGTATTTCCTTTGACTACTACTGAATAAATCCCTCTATTTTTATTTTCAAAGATTACTGTTTGACTATTTTTTAGTATGCGGTCGCTGAGACTATTTGGGGTTTCTGATACTTCTTTACCGTCTGTTAGTAACGAACTTGGTTCTCGATTATAAACTTCTACTAAAACTTGTATTAATCGAGAATTTGAATTATTTTGTTTTAATTTAGGTTTTGTATTCTCAGAGTCAAACTGTTGTTCTATCAAAGAGATTTTATCTTGTAGTTGTTGGCGTTCTTCATTAGCTTGCTTCAATTGAGATAGTACTTCACTCATCTGAGATTTTAGTTGCTGGTTCTCTTGAGACAAATGTTCTATTTGAGACTGAAGTTGACTATCCTCAATTTGATTTTTGTCTACTTGCGATCTCGCTGAGGACGAGCGATAGGGGTTACGGAAGTCGAGAACTCCCTTGATTTCTAGTTTCCACTGTTGTCCGTTAGGTAGAAGAGAAACGATGGCTGGTTTAACCACTGTGAATTCGGTTGTTTGTGTTGAATGTTTTTCTTTAAATTGAAATAAGCATTCAACGGTTTTGAGACTGTGTAGATTAACAGTCAAGTTTCCATAGGGGAAAAGACAATATTGTTCTCGATCTTTCGCTTCGAGAGCAATAACCCAATAATTACCTCTACCAAGTTTTTCAAGATATATTTCTCCCGAAGTTTTTTTGCGGTAGCTATCTGCTGTTAGGGAAACACGAATAGCATAAGCTGACAATACTTGAGGAACTTCGTGATAAATTTCCCTTAATTTTTCTGGAGAGATTTTGATGGGAATTATTTTAGGGACTTCTAAAGCTCCCGTTACAGGAATTGCTTGATTGTTGGAGCTATGAGATTGCCTTAGAGTTTTTTCGAGAAAATTTAAACGAGCTTCTAGTTTGGCAAATTTTTGAGTTTGTTGATGCTCTTTCTCCAATTTAGAAGTATTTATGTCATCCTTAAATTCTTTTTTTAATCCGTCAAGTATATTAGAAATATTTTCTTTTTCTTTAATTAATGCTTGTAGCTGAAAATACTTTTGTTTATATTCTTTTGTAAAAGCTTCTAAAGAACTTATTTTGCCCTGGATTCCAATAATATCTTTTTCTAATTTTTTGTATTCTGATTCAGTTTTAGGCAGAATTTGAGGTGTTTGTGAAGCTTGAAGTTGGGTTAACTTCTGCCACATATCTCGACCAGAAGCGATCGCTTTTTCTATGGTTAAGTTGATTTTTGCTTCTTCAATACTTATCGCTGTTCCTGTATCAACTAAAACAGAATTTATCAAATCCCATTCACATTGAGAACACTTTTTTTGCCCTTGAATATATTCAGTCTCACAAATCGGACAATGTGGCATAAGTTTTCCCTCAATACTTCAAGCCATATTTTATTTACCTGCCCATTCTTTGCCAAGAACTCTGAGCAATGCTTTTAGTCCTAAGATAAAAGGAGGTTCGACGCGAATGTCATCTGAGTGTCCTCTGATTTTCACTAAGTTGGTTCTTAGCTCTTTTTGAGTATCGCGCCACAATCGGTCGTAATAACGAGGTTCGAGTTTGTCACCCTTAAAAGCTGGCATGGGAGTAAGTTCGTCAATATCCAACTCTTTTATGGCAAGATTAAACTCATCGAGAAAATTAGGAACTTTTATGAGTTCGGAAATATCAAAACCCTGAATATTTCCTTCTAAGTCTAAGTCATCTTTCCAGCTTATAGGTTGACCGTTAATCGTGCAGTCTTCTCCAGCAATTAAAAGTCGTGATTGCTTACTATCTATATCTTCTAATGGGGTAGCATTAAGTACCAAGCCACAGGCTATTTCATCTTGAGGTCTAGTGCTTAAACGAGTAATTTCTTTGGTATCTTCAAAACCAGAAGCTTTAGAGAGCATCCGACTAAATAACTTATTAACTTCGCAATGACGGTCAAATTTACCCCCTATTGCCAGCCAGTTGAGTATTTTAGAACCTATTTCGCCTACGTAAATGGGAGTAATTTCCTTTTTGCTGTACTTGCCTCTTTCATAGAGAACTCTCAAAATAGTCCCTACATAGTAGTACAATCCTGCCGTGCCGATTGCCATCAATCTAATCAGCCCTTGAAATTCGGGGTCTTTTGCTAAAAAGTCTCTTTTTTGAAGCCAATTATCACTTTCGTAACGTAGTTTGATATCGAGTTTAGCACTGAAGTTTCCTTCTTTTAAGCCATTTAACTCCCTAGGATTGACATCAAATTTTTGAAATAAAAAGTTAGGGTTTAGCTCCAAAAATTGGTCGAATAAGTGTTTACGACCTAGCTGTAGCTGACATTGATGAATTAACTTAAAGCGATCTCGTTGTGCTTGCCAGATAGAAATATTTGAAGTTTCCTTTTCTAGATTAATGCAGGTACTTCTGACTAAATTATGTTTTTCTTCGTCGGCAAAATATTGAGCAAAAGCTACATTTTCCGAACGTAAATGCTCTGTGTCTCTTATATCTGGACAAAGTTGAATAATTCCTGTCCTTGACTGTAACTCTTCAGTTATTTGTTGCAAAATATGAGCGTATTGATACTTTTGTTTTCGAGAAAAATCAGCAGGATAAGCAAGACACCATTGAATTTGTTTGACTTTCTTTTTTGCTAACATCGCTGTGATGTGTAGAGCTAAATGTTTGAGAAATAATCTAATATACCTAAGATTATTTTGTGACAAACTCAAATCAGTTTTAAAACATTCTTCTTTGGGGTCAAATGAAGGAGAAGGAATATAGATGCGACCATCACAAATGGAGCGTTCTGAATCTCGCTCTTTACTTCCTCTAGTTGTCAATATGCTACAAAGAGGTAATGGTTTTTCTAGGGGGATAAAGTTTTCGGGAATAAAGTATTCAGCTAAAGCAGGAAAACGACTTTCCGTTTGCGTTTCTGCTACCTTAAGATGCAAACTTTCTAAAGGTAATGGCTTAGGATTTCCTCTGCTATTAACATAAATATTGGTGAGAGAAGTGCCAAAATCTACCCCAACTTTCCAGGTATAAGTAAGCTGAATTTTTTCGGGAGGTTTCAGTAAAATAAGCCCTATAAGATTACGATTTTTATCCTGGCATTCAATAAAAGTAGGAAAATTCTCTAAACGGGTAATTTGATACGAACCCCTCCCATCTTTAAAAGGATGAGGTTCTTTGGCTTCAGAGAGGCTAATTTGAAAAGTCTTATCTTCGGGTCTTGTAGAAGCTATAACTTCATTATCGTAATAAAAACCATAATACTCGTTCCATCCTTCAGCGCGGAAGTGTGGCCAGAGTTCTAAGACAGGTACTTCAGTTAAGGCGTTTTCTTCTTTGAGAGGATAGTCTTTAGTGAAAGGAGGGTTTTGGGGTAAATTACTGTTTTTTAATTTATCAGCAGGTAAATCGAGGACAATTCTTATTTGTGGTTGTTCGCTTTCTTCGATGTTATAAATTCTCAGATTCTCGATTATTTCTTCGGGAGTAAAGTAATCAAGTAAGAGAGGATTGAGAGGTAGTAAAGGAGTAATATTTTGAGCTTTAAAAACTAAAAATTTAGCCTCTTCGGGTAATAAAGCACCTGGCAAAGCTTCTTCTAAGTCTATAAAGGTAAATTCTGGAAGGAATATATCTATGCTCAAAATTCTAAGATTCCTCGCTCTTGTAATTGCCACTGATTACCAGAAAGAGGTATTACTACTGCTGGTTTAACAAGTTCAAAATCTTTAGAATAACTTGGCTGATATCCACGACATTCAAATAAATATTCAACTGTTTGATAGTTGTTTTTGGTTATGGTGAAATATCTGCTTGGAATCAAATAATTAGTATTTCCTTCCTCTATTACTGCATAAATACCTTTATTTTTGCTTTCTAGAATCACTGTTGTACTTTTTCCTACACTGCGATTGCTAAAGCTTTCTTGAGTTTCTGATACTTCTGTCACGTTACGTAATAGGGACTTCGCATCTCGATTATAGGTTTGTACTAATCGAGGAGTTGAGTAATTAGAGGGAGGAGAAGGAACTATCGAATGAGGTTTGGTTTCATAACTAGGTGGAGGAGTTGGTCTAGATTGTCTTACAGGTTGAGGAGTGTAATCTTGCTGAGGCGTGTATAACCCACTATTTGATTCATAGCTTAGAGTTTTACTACTTTTATTTTTTTCGATTATTTGTAATCTTCTTGTTAAATGATTAATTTGTTCGGTAACTTTAAATAACTCACGGTTTAATTCATTATTATCACTTTTTAACTGGCTAATTTCTTGAAGATATCTACTATAATCATAATTAGACACATTAGTTGCTGGTTGATGACTTTGAACGGGAGTTGAACTACTTGCAGTTGATTGTTGTGATAGGGCTTTAAGATGTTTTTTACTACTGGGTTTCTTTTGGTTTTTTGCTAATTTATTATAACCTAATTCGAGCATTATTAATGACAAAAACGATAATATTCCTCCTAAAAAACCACTTACAAAACCAGGTAAAAATAGACCACGTAATGTATAAGTCTCTTTTATATCTTGAATAATTTGTTGTTTTAAGGCAAGTGTTTCTTGCTCGGAAATTGTTCTGTTTTCTGTCTTGGCTAACTCATCTTTATCTGTAGAACTTTCGCCCTCTGCTGTTTCAGTATTTTGAGAATATATATCTACTAACTTTTTGGTTTGAGACACTAAACTAGGAGCATTTGTGGTGCCGTTTAGAATATTAACAATTTCGTTTTTAGTCTTTTCATCAAACTTGCCATACTCTTCTGATGATGATGAAGGATAAATTACATCTTGTATTTCTTTAATTGCTTCTTCTGTTAAACCATCTTTCGCAGGAATAATTATTTCTTTAATTTTGCTAATGGTTGTGTTGATAGAATTCTCTAAAGTTATTAGTCTATTTTGTTCTATAGTAGATAATTCTATTGAAGGTTTATTTTTTATGGCTGTATTCAAACTATCAAAACTATTACTTAAAGCATCGCTGCTTATTTTTTTGAGTTTTTCTGGATCATTGTTGTACTGAACGCCATATTCTAAGCTTTTGATAAAATCTTCTTTATCTTGAATAAAATTTTCTAAAGCATCGTTTATCTTTTTAAAACTATTAGATAGGTCAGGATTATTCTCGGTTACTTCTTTTGATCCTGATTTTTCTGTTTGATTATCTCTTAGCCATTGACAGCCTACGATTGAACTAGATATTAATAGTAAAATAAAGATGGCGTAAAAATGTTTCTTTTTGATATTTTTTTTCATGACATACTCTTGTTTATTACATATTAAATTAGAGTAACGGTCAAAATTCTAAGATACCCCTTTTTTGTAATTCCCACTGCTGATCGCTAGAAGGAGAAGATACTATCGCTGGTTTTACGAGTTGAAAATTACCAGAAGATTCTGGTTGGTAGCCACGACATTCAAACAAATCTTCGACTGTTTTATGATTATTTTTAGTTATTTTAAAATTCTGACTGGGAACTAAATAATTAATGTTATCTTCAGACAAAACTCCATAAATTCCTTTAGATCTGACCTCTAATATTACTGTTTGACTGCTACCTAAACTGCGATTGCTAAAACTCTTTTGTGTTTCTGACACTTCTATAATTCTTGATGACAAGGTACTAAAGTCATCGTTATATTGTTGGGCTAATTGAGATTCATCCCAAGTAATATTGATATTGAATTTGTTAGCTATTGGGGATTCTCCACGATTGACTTCAACATCTTCAGAAGAAAATTGATTACCTTTTGCAGCCAATGATGAATTATCTTCTTGAGATTTAGCGCGATTATTTAGAGCGAAATATTTTTCAACTTCTTTGAGGTAATCTTCATTTTTCTTAGTTCTTTTTTGTAGTGTAATTATTTGTTCATTACTGTCAGATTTAATTTGAGTTAATTGCTCTTGAAATTGTTGGTTAAATGAAGTTGTAAATTCTGATAATTCTGATTGATTTTGTTTACATAAATGATCTGTTAAACTATTAGCCTGTTCTTGCAATTTTTCTTCTACTTCTTTTTTTAATTTATCAATTTTACGTGTTAATTCAGTATTAACTTGAGCATTGATTTCGTCTTTAAATGTATTAAATATGCGTTCGATATTTGGAAATTCTGAAATAATTTTTTCCAAGGAATCTATCCTTTTTTTTTGTTCTTCAATAATTTTTCTGGATTGTAAAAAATTTTCTTGATAATCACCTTCAAAAAGTTCTAAACTACTTAATCTTTTCTCAATTTCTTCTAAACCTTTGGAATAAGATTCAGTTCTAGGTATAGATTGAGTTGTTTGTTGAGCTTCAAGTTGTTTTAACTTACGCCCCATTGTCTCAGCACAAGTAAGAATCAGTTTTATATCTGTAATTATTTCTAAACTATGTTTTTTTTCATCAAAAGATAATTCAGCATTTAAGTCACATCCACAAATAGAGCAAAATTTTCGCTCTTCAGAATTCTCAGTCTTACACACTGGACAAAGTGGCATAAATTTTCCCTCTATACTTCAAGCCATATTTTATTTACCTGCCCATTCTTTACCAAGAACTCTGAGCAATGCTTTCAGTCCTAAGATAAAAGAAGGTTCAACGCGAATATTGTCAGAGTCTCCTCTAATATTCACCAAGTTAGTTTTTAGTTCTTTTTGAGTATCGCGCCACAATCTGTCGTGATAACGAGGTTCTAGTTTGTCACCCTTAAAAGCTGGCATGGGAGTAAGTCCTTCGATATCTAACTCTTTTAAGGCAAGATTAAACTCATCGAGAAAATTAGGGACTTGTATGAGTTCGGGAATATCAAAACCCTGAATACTGCCTTCTAGGTTTAAGTCGTCTTCCCAGCTTATAGATTCACCGTTAATCGTGCAGTCTTCCCCGGCTATTACTGGTTCGGGTTTTTTGATATTCAATCCTTCAAGACGAGTATCATTGAGAACTAACCCACAAGCCACTTCATCTTTAGGACGAGTACTCAGTCTGGTTAATTCTTTAGTATCTTCAAAACCAGAAGCCTTGGATAGCATCCGACTGAATAACTCATTAACTTCGCAATGGCGGTCAAATTCACCTCCTATTGCCAGCCAGTTTAACAGTCGCGAACCATTGCCTCCCATATAAACAGGAGTAATTTCATTTCTGCTGTACTTGCCTCTTTGATAAAGAACTCGTAAGATAGTTCCCACATAGTAGTACAATCCAGCAGTGCCGATTGCCATCAATCTAATCAGCCCTTGAAATTCGGGGTCTTCTTCTAAAAAATCTCTTTGTTTGAGCCAATTCTCACTTTCATAACGCAGCTTGACATCGAGTTTGGCACTGAAGTTTCCTTCTTTAAGACCATTTAATTCGCTAGGATTGACATCAAATTTCTGAACTAAAAAATTAGGGTTTAGCTCTAAAAATTGGGTGAATAAATCTCGTCCTGCTAATTGTACCGAACATTGATGAACTAATTTGAAGTGAGTACTATCTGCTTCCCAAATAGAAATATCGGAAGTACCTCCACCCATATCGATACAGGTAGTGTTAACTAAATCGTATCCTTCTAAATCGGCAAAATATTGAGCAGTAGCCAAACTTTCGGTACGGAAGTAATCTAGGTTATCTGGTTCTGGACAAAAGTGCGTTATCCCCGTTTTGGCTTGCAACTCTTCGGTAATATTTCTCCAGTTTCGGGCATATCTAGTTCTGTCAGAACGAGAAAAAGCAGAAGGATAAGATAAAGCCCATTGAATTTGTTTGACACCGTTTTTAGCTGCCATCGCGGTAATATGCAGGGCTAAATGTTTGAGAAAAAGTCGATTTAAATCTATCTTTTTCCATTTGAGGTCGGTTTCAAACCATTCTTCTTTGGGATCGAATGATGGAATAGGAATATAGATGCGACCTTCATAAATAGAATTTGACTTGGTTGAGTTGTTGGGTTTTCCTCTAGTCGTCAACAAGCTAGAAAGAGGTAATGGCTTTTCTAAAGGAATAAAGTTTTCGGGAATAAAGTATTCACTTAGAGCAGGAACACGATTTTCTAGTTGTGCATCTGCTACCTTGAGATGCAAATTTTCTAAAGGTAGAGGTTCGGGATTTCCTCTTCTGTTAACATAGACATTGGTGAAAGAAGTTCCAAAATCGACTCCTACTTTCCAAGAAGCATTAAATTGTAGTTGTTCTGGAGTTTCCAGAAGAATTAGACCAATGGGGTTTCTCGATTTATCTTGACAATCAATAAACGAGGGGAATTTTTCTAAACGAGTAATTTGATAAGAACCCCTCCCATCTTTAAAAACGTGGGGTTCTTTAGCTTCGGGGAGGCTAATTTGAAAAGTTTTATCTTCGGGTCTGGTAGAAGCTAGAACTTCATTATCGTAGTAAAAACCATAATACTCGTTCCATCCTTCAGCACGGAAATTAGGCCAGAGTTCTAACACAGGAACTTCAGTTAGGGCATTCTCCTCTTTAAGGGGATAATCCTTAAAGATAGAATAGTTTTGAGGATTACTCTCGTCATTCTTTGTGCCAGAAAGAGGCAAATGTAAAGTTACTCGCACCAGAGGACCATCGCTGCCATTGAGGGGAGTTAATTGAATTTTGCTCATTAAGTCTTCGGGAGTGAAATAATCGAGCAAAATGGGATTGAGAGGCAGCAAAGGGGTAATATTTTGACCTTTGAAGACTAAAAATTGTGCTTCATCGGGTAAAAAAGCTCCTGGTAAAGCTTCTTCTAAGTCGAGAAAGGTAAATTCTGGTAAAAATAAATCTTTTGACTCAATCCATTTGACATTGTTCCAGAGAATTTTGCCATTTTTTAAGTCTTCAATATTTAAAGAGGCTAAAGTTTGTTCTTGCCAAATCCAAATATTTTGCGATGATTCACCCCAAGCTGTGGCAATTTCAGGGTCGATAATGATTAATTTGGGTTGACCTTTTTTATTAGTACTAGGGATTAAGCGAACGCAAGATTCTTGAGGTTCTGCTTTGACAGGAAGATTGAGAGCAGTCAGTACTCCTCGATTTAAGGGAACGCCAAAAAACTGGGGATTAGTACTCAAGCTCAAGCGTTGTTCGGGATAAGAACCCAAACTATTTTGGAATTCTTCTAACAAGCCTCGAATCATATCGAGGGCTTCTGTTCGACCATTATGGTGATTTAATTCGTTGCGAAGATTTTCTAGCCAACGCCACAATAATGCTTTTTCACTGGTATTGAGGTAATCATGGGGAGATTCCAAACAAAGCTCTTGTCGATTCCACCAGGGTAATGTTTCCCAGCGTCCCTCTTCCGAAGGAACGACTAAGGTACTGGGAGAAGACATTCCTACAGGTTTGCCATCCCAGAGAAAAACATAGATGTCTTCCCAGGGATTTTTATTCTCTCTATTTTCTAAGGTATAAAGAGCGCGAACGGGAGTGGGGCGCAGTTCATATAGAGAACGAGCAAAAGGATCTTTAAACCTTAAATCTTCTAGTTCTAATAATTGAGCGGATAGGGGCAATCGTCTGACTTCTGCTAGAGCGATGGCAGCTAACATTCCCTGCCACTGTTGAATCATCTGTTCCCGAATGGGATAAGACTTATTATGAAGAGCCATTTCCATGGAAATAGGACGCGCCCATATTGTAGGAACAGAGCTTACGCTTTTAACTTTTCCTAGAGATTTATACTCTAGGCTAGAAGCAACTTTACCGAAAGTAGAGAAATCTTGCCCATCCCATTTGCCCGAATCATCAGAGCGAGGGACATCATTATCTGGTTTTAATTTAGGTAATAATAAATCCATTAGTTTTTATCTACTGCTTGCATAAAGTGTATAAAGTTCTTGCCAATCCAACTACCCCAACATTTGTTGTTCCATCTACCCGATAACTTTGAAGAGTTCTTTTTAAGTTTTGGATTGTATCTCTAGATTTACTTCGGCTATCTAAATTGTATTCAGATACCAGTTCGGCTAACTGTTCTTGTTTTAGTTTTCCTTCGGGATTTTGGAAAGCATCAGAAACAAATAGTTGAATTTGTTCTCCTTCGCACTGATGAAGGTCGTATAACCAACGTAGATAATCTTGACACCAGCTAGTGATAACTTTTATGGCATCTTGTTGCTGAGTATCGCTCAGTTGAACTGCGTCATTGCCTCGTTTGTTGCTTTTAGGGAAAAATTTCAATAACCAAGGAGCTAAAACCGCCCGATTATCTCTCCTATTCATAAATTCAGTCAGTTCTGGCTTAATTTCTGCTAACCAGGTATAGGCAAACCTAGCCCCATTAACTAAAGCTGGTTTGACTTCTGTTTGCTCTGGAATGTCGTTCCAACTTAATTTGCCAATGCTGTCTCGATTGAGCAAGACTACTTTATTTTTGACTTGAGAAGTATGAAGCCAAAAATGACGCGCTGCTAAACCCGCATATGTTTCTAAAAAATGTGGTTCGTTACGCTGGCTATTTTTACCGATACTAAATTGAACCCGCGATAGATTTTCATTGCCTAACAGATAAACCGTATCAAAAGCTTCCTGCGCTTGAGTAACGTAGTAACGTAACGCAGCTTCGGTGTTGAGAAGAAATTGTTCCGAACGGGCATAAACCCCGTCGGGGTCTTCTCCTGGTGGAGCGGAGAAACCAAAATAAGGCAACATAAAAAGACAACCAATTGGAATTGGTTCTTTGATGTTATTGTTTTTATTTAATTTATTGGCAATTAGGCGACCAATAGTTGGTAAACCCGATGCACCCGTGCCACCAAAAATAGAACCGCAGAGAAATATTTTTGGCTTGTTCCCCGCACCTGCATCTAATCCGATATCTTTGATTATAGTTCCCCAGGGTTCTTTATCTAATCGATCTAAATCTACTTGACTCATTACAGCCGAACCGATAGCTGGTCTGCCACGAAAACCTACATCTAAATTAGCTTCCTGCTCCTCTTTTGTATAAAGAACATCAAATAAATTCCCCAAAGCAGGTTGGTTTTGTTTAATAGTATTGTAATTAAAAAAGCTTTTTAGTTCTTTGTTTGAATTTAAGCCTGTAAAAGGCGACCATAAGTCAAAGGACTCGATTTTGGTTTTCATCCAAGGACATTGTTCTTTTTCGCTACTGGAAACCAACTGATAGCATTTTTGATAAATATTTAGACTGCTTCTGGCGCGGTCTAAATTACCATTTGTTTCATCGGCATCAATAAACAGAGTTTTGATTGGCTGGTCGGGAAATAAACCGACAGATGCTAACTTGGTAATTGCTTCGGCACATTTAGAACCAGTACCTCCTATCCCAATAAGATATAATGTCATGCGTTTAAATGAGAATAAAGTTGATTTTGGTTGGTATCAATGCTAAAGACGCGACTCTTAATTCAAGCTTTTTACTCAGGTTAATGCTTACTTTGATAATACTGTTCAAACTCGATACTAAAATTAATTGTTAATTAATTTTTGTGCTATTTAAAACAGCTATTGCTCTACCTTTAATAGTTTAATCAGAGCTAATTTAAGCTTATTATAAGTTTTAAAACAGAATATATTGTTAAATATCATTAAATATAACAATATTAGTCTTAATTACTTCGTTTTACTTCATATTGCTTTTTTTATACCTACTTACTATTCAACCACTCCAAATTTGGCAAGAACATCCCGCATTTTATATGCTAGCGGAGGAGTATATCTTAAAAGCCCTGAAGTACTTGTTGCTGTAGTCAACCAAAACAGCCACAACATATCTAGGACAAAGAAGATTGCTAGAGACAAGCGTGCCTTTTCACTTTGATTGAAAAAACCAATAGCAACCCCAATACTAAGAATAGGGATTAGCCCTAATAACCACCACCACATAATCCACGGTTTAATTTCATCTTGTGTATGAGCTTTAGATTTGGTAGTTAGAACAAACCATAAAATGGCGGACAATACAGATACAATAAAAACTAACATCGCAGCAGCCATGTAATCACGGCTCGCCCAAGCATCTAAAGCAGCTTCGGGGTTTTGAACGTCAGGCTCCCACAATAGCCCCTGTCTATAAATAAATGGTTGAACTACAAACATAAAAATTGCCCCAATGAGGCTCAAAACAATAACACGAATAATTTCACTGGTGTTCATTAGTTTATTAGTACGTTTAATCAGGTTTCTTTTGACGATAAATCTACTCTACCGAATATTTAAATCTGAACTATTCTGTATTATGCCTTGTTAAGCGTGCAACGTTTTAATTACACATCTTCGCTCTATAGATAATTTTGGCAAATGTTCTTGGCTTTTGGACTAGCTTTTGCAGAGGTCTCATGATAGTTTTTTAGCCAACTGCAACCATCATTGATATTTTGTTGTAAATCAGAAACATAAAAAATCTCAATTTTTCCATCATCTCCTCCTACTACAACAAATTTACCATCTGGACTAAGACTGATACTTTTGATATTTACTAATTTGCTTGAAAATTCATTAATTGGTGGTTTATCTTTTTTAAATTCATTCCAGATTTTAATTTTTCCATTCTTTTGTGCTGTAGCAACAAGGTGAATTTGATTAAAATTAAATAAATTAGGTTCTATCTTATTAAAGCTAATTCCAATAGCCCCATCATCATTTTCGCTTAAAGGAAATAGTTGAGATTCTATATGTGATAATGTCGAGATAATTTGAAGTTGATTGCTTCCATCTGTTGAAACGACAATTAACTCATTAGTAAGAAATCCAAGACCAGTAATATCACCTGGAATCTTAATGTTCAATGGTTTTTGCTCTATGGATTTCTCTCCTTCATGAAATTTTGATAAATCCCACAATTTAGGCTGAGGGCTTTTATTTCCTAAAGTAATAAGATATTGTCCATCTGGACTAAACTCCATGAAGGAAATAATCCCTTGACCTTTAGCAATGATTTTTCCTCCCGAATCATCTAAATATGAAATTTTTTTAATTACTCCTCCAGCACTTGCAACAACAACATATTTTTCAACAGCATTAAAGCTGATACTAGCAATTTCTTCTAGTCCAGTATCTATCTTACGACTGTATTTTCCGTCGTCTGTATTCCAAAATCTTATTACTCCTTCTTGACCTACTGTAGCTAATTCATTTCCATCAGGAGTAAAACTGGTATCTGTAACTACACCATGCTTTTCTAATGCATTATTGGGACTCAAAGATGTAGAACTATTACTAATTAGTGACAATATTTTTAACGCTTTATCATCCAGAAATGCACTTTTATAAGATTGCTTTTGTGTTTGATTAACAGCCAAACTTATAGCTATTTTTTTGATGTAATTTAGTCCAGTATTACGTAGTTTATTTTTGTTATTTTTGTCCAAACTTAAATTCCAAAGTTGTGCTTTTCCATCTCTAGATACAGTAATAAGCTTATTTATTTTGTGATTTGAAAACGCACTTACAATCTCTCTTATTTCGGGCAGACCGTAAGTATTAAAAACAATAGGGTGTGGTATTGATTCAAACTGATTTTCAGATTTATTTTCTACATATTCATTATATTTTAAAGTTTTTTTATTTTCAGATATAACAATTAATTTATTTTCTTTAAATTTAGCATTTATAAAGGGGTTAGTATCTCGATTACTTGATTTATAAATTTGAAAATTTTGAGATAAATCAGTTAATTTATGTTCTTCTTTATTTTGGCTATGTTCTAAAGTCCAAATTCCGACATTTCCCCCTTTAAAACCTACAACAACTTTAGTATCATCTTGATTAAAACTAACACTAAAAGGTACATCATTATTCATATCAAAACTATGTTCGCCGATTTGCTTTCCGTCTAAATTCCAGAGTTTAATAACATTGCCATTTCCTCCCGATACTGTAGCAATAATTTGATTATTATGACTAAAAGCAACATCATAAATATATGCATCCTTTTGTGTTGAAGAAATGGACAATCTTACTGGTTTATTCTCTCGATCATCATTTTCTAGATTCCATAGATATGCTTTACTATTACTACCTCCTGCAACAAGATATTTACTGTCAGAACTAAAACTAATACTCCTAATTTGACCATCACTGGAATTGTCTACATCACTGGAATTGTCTAGTGGTAACTTCTCTATCTTGTTTTCAATTAAATTATACAATTCAACACAACCAACACCTTCTCCCAATGCAATTTTTTGACCTTTACGATCGAAATCCATGCTGTAAATTCCGTGTTCGGTTTTAATATTATCTCCAATTTGCTTTCCTGATATATCCCATATTTGAAGCGTACCACCCAATTTTCCTATATTTTCATCAGCACTACCTGTAGCGATTTTTTCTCCTTCAGAATCAATAATAGCTACAGTAATAACTTCGTCAAGGTTAGGAGGATAAATTATGTTCTCTTCTCGAATTTTTGAGGTAATTGTTTCTAAAGTTATTTTCGGATATTTTTGCAATTTATTACGCATATATATAGATTTGCTAATCCAATTAATATTCAATTTATTTCCAGATTCTATTGCTTTTTCCAATCCTTTTAATTGCGATCTATTATTAAAAAAATCTTCTGCATTTTTAGCTTCTACTTGTATTTGTGATGTTGTAATAAAAAGCCCTAAAAAAGAAAATATCAAAATGCCAATAACAAATATTGGTAAATATTTAGAATATTTTTTGATTGTTTTCCAAAAATTATTAATTATTTTTCTGAAACTTTCTTGATTGCGAATTAACTGTAATACAATAATAACTAAAAAACAAAAAGCTGCTATAATGACAGCAAAAAAATTACTAAAATTTAAAAAATTCAACCATGTTCCAAATAAAATACCAGTTCCTGTTAACAAAGTAATAAGCTGACTAAATATTACTAAAAAAGTAGCGAAATCTCTTCCAACACTCTCTAAAGAATCAGTTGGGATAGCTCCCTGTGCATCTTGTTGTCGATTATCAGATTGCTTGCGTTGTTTTTTCGGAGGTTGTGAATTTGGTTGACTATTATTTGGCATTATATAAAATGATTGGCTTTTTTGAATCCAATTGTAATTAAAAATATATTCTTGATAAATTAGGTTATGAATTACTAAACCATTTCTCGTTTTAATAACTATTCCTAATGAAATTAGTTTTCTTATTAAGTCTCCTTTTGGAGTAAAATTAAGATATCCATTTATGTTTTGTTGTAAAATATTTTGATAAATTTGCAAAAGTTCAGGTCTACCTAGAAGATTATTTTTAACTTTATTTAAATGCTTTAATACTTCAGTATTTCTAATTATTTTTTCGACTTGTTGTTTAACTTTTAATTTTTCATCCCCAAGATAAATTTTGGAGTAATCTTGATTATCAGGATCGATAACAATACTTAAAAGATTATTAGTTAGTAAAGGTTGACCATTAGTCCAAGAAAAAATTGCTCTTAGTACGGCTTTCCAATCCTCAAACTTATCCGATATTTGCTCTATCTGAGAAAATGTCACTATATCTTTAATTTTTATTCTTTCTAAATCATAAAAATCAAAATCATTAAGTTTAACTTTTAGATGATTGTCAAAGATATTACTATAATCTTTAGCTATTTCATAAGCAGATGTTTCTCCAAATAAAGCAAAAGTTAAACGATTAAATTCACTTGTGTGTTTCGTATCTGGATGTTTTTTTTGTTGGTCATAACAAAATTTAATTGTGTTTAAAATATAACGAGAAAACTGTTTTGGAAAAAAGTGCAAGTCAATAAGTTCATCAATTTCATCAACAAAAATCACAATTCTTTGATTATCATTAATTTCTTCTAATAAAATATTTTTCAAAAACAATAGTAAAATATTACTATTGTTTTTTGGGTTTATTATTTTATTTATTTGCCGAAATTTTTTATAACTTTGAAGTTTGTTAAGATTAAGTTGACTTGCTAGCTCATCAATAATTTGCCAATAATATTCTTTAGTAGGCTTAATTAGTGGAGTCTTGAAATTATCGTTATTAGTTGTATAACTTGTTGTCAAGTATTCTTGTATATATGGATTTTTCCGAAGAGTTGTTTTAAGACAAATTACGGCACATTTAATTCCTTTGGCTTTAAGCTTAGACGCAACTTGATATAGTAAAAGAGTTTTTCCTGTTTGTGGTGGACTTAGAATATAAGAATACTGTCCACGCCTTAACCTGTCATATAATTCATAATCAGCTTGTCGTTCTATATACAAATCACGCATACATACCAAAGTTTATACAGAATAAAAGTAAAAGTTTTTAAAAAGAAAGTAGATAGTTTTAATTACTATTCTGAAATAGGTTACATTATGTAATTTACATTATATAATTCAAATTGTCATAGCTAAATTGACTATGCTTGATTACTCGGACATTTATCCTTAAGTTTGACTTGCCTTTCAAAAATTTGCGAGCAAAGATTAATTCAGTCATAAATCCCGTTGAGGAACATTCCCC